>JAKAVW010000300.1 GCA_021827445.1 Pseudomonadota bacterium | reverse complement strand
CCTCCCGTAAGAGGGGGATGTGGTTCATGATCTCCATCACCGGCGTAAAACCGAAACTTTTGGCCCAGGCAAGGAGGACCCAGCCCAGCAGCAGCCAGCGCAGGCCCCGTTCCCGGCCACCCGCCGTTGCCCCCACACAGGCAAAGAAAACCAGGAGAATTCCGGCATAGCCGCCCACATTCCCCCACACATCACCGAGCACCTTGCTCCCCGCCGTGTGAAATATCGGGCCATACACATAGGGTAGATAAAGATTGGAAAGCGCTTGAATGGGTAAAAACGCTTCACCAAAAGTATGTGACGTCAGGCTGTTGGTGGTCAAAAGAGAGTCGAAAAATGCCACCAGCAAAGGCGCCGCGAGCAGCAGCCCCAACAGGCCCCCATACATCACCCGTCCGGCGAAGCGCCAGCGCCGCCGCTCCCCGAAGAAACGGTAAAGCGCCCACGTCAGCGCCAGCAGGCCGTTGATATAGGCCGCCTCGGGGAAGCCCGCGAGCAGGGAACCGGCGATGGCCAAGCCGATCCACAGAATGGCCGGCGCGCCGCTCTCTTTGCGCGCCCTTTCGATGCCATAGAGCAACAACGGAAGGAAGGGGATGGTGTTGCAGATGGTTTCGCCGGGCATCCACGCGAAGGTGCCATTCAGTGCGTACAATGCCCCACCCGTCAGGGCGGCAAGGCGGCCCAGTTTCAGTTCGCGCAGCAGCGCGAAGGTCGCCAGCCCGGCCATGATCTGCATGGCGATCTTGAGCCACAGGACGCCATTGTGCAGCAGCAGCAGAAACACAAAGGGCAGGAAAAAGGCATTGGGCTGCATCTCACCCGCCAGCGGCAGTCCAATGCCAGAGTAAGGATTCCACCATGGAATTGTGCCATGCAGCCAATCTTCGGCGGCTAGGTGACCTAATGCCTGGGTTGTAAACCCGACGTTGGGATCAATATAGGGCAACCCCGGCAGCATGCCACCATGTGTTCCAAATGTAATGCCGGAATCGAACCAAATCGGATTGGTGCTCAACCCAAAAATAAGGAGCGGTAACTCCACCAGAAAAGGCAACAGAATCAGAAAAAGGATCGGCAGCCAGGGATAACGGTCCAGCCATTCGAGATTGCCCTGAGCTGTGGAACCAGATGCAACAGAATTTTCAGGAAGTGCGTGAAACTGCCGCCCTTGCCACAGGCTCAAGCGTCACCCCCTTCCGTATGGAGCGTGATCCGCAGGGCGAGATCCTTATGCTTGCCCATCCGATGATCCCATTCGGGACCAACGACAGTGGCCCATAGGACCAGAGGGAAACGGGCATCCACCAATCGCAGACGGAAATTCATTCGCTCATACCCCTGTACCGGCGGACCACCGCGGATCAGTGGTAACTCCAGAAAATCGTTATCCCTGCTGCCAACGACCACGCCCTCGGAAAAACAGGCGTCCTGATCGTCAACCGCCAGGCGCAGCGAGAGGTGACCATCCGAACGTCCATGATAATTGCCAATCATGATGCCGATGCCCGACAACCTCCCCTTCAGCCCGCGCGGAATGGGGAAAGATCCGGACAAAGTGCTGCCCGGCGTCATCTCAATCCGCGCGGGAGTGTCTCCGGGAATTCCGTAAGGCACGTCTACCATGGTCCTTTTTTTAAGCCAGGGCATGCCGTTACGGGGCACTTTGGTGAGCGAGAAGTCTTCTTTATGGAGAGTCAGGTTGGGATTGTATGCCGGGTCCGCCCGGAGCAATGCCCCCCAGCGCCATTGCATATAGGCGTGCTCCCGAATAAAGCGGGCCTTTTTGGCGTGGGAGTGCGTCAGGTCCGAGCCGCGCGTTTTGGATTCGTGGTGATAGAGCAGCGCCGACGGCACCCACACGTTCCGCAGCCCCCGCTCCTGAATCCGCAAACAGAGATCCACGTCGTTATAAGCTACCGGGAGATGCTCATCCATTCCGCCCACATCCATCCAGATGGACTTGCGCAGGACCATGCATGCCGCCGTAACGGCACTGAAGGATTGCATCAGCATGGCCCGCCCAAAGTACCCGCAGGCAGTGGCGCCAATGCCCTTGTGGGGATGGGCGGCGATGCCGCCAAGGCCGAGAACCACGCCCGCATGTTGCACTGTGCCATCGGGATACAACAACTTGGCGCCCACCGCGCCGACCCCTTCGCGTTGCGCAACGCCCAGCATGTCGCGCAGCCAACCTGAGGCAATCACTTCGATATCATTGTTCAACAGACAGACATAATCCCCATGGGCCTGGGGGATGGCAAAGTTGTGCATTTTGGCATAATCGAACGGGTATGGATAAGCCAGTATGCGCACGTCAGGCCGCCGCGCCAATTCTTCCAGGTAAGCTGTGGTCCCCAGATCGTCGCTTTGGTTGTCCACCACCACGATTTCGCTATTCGGGTAATCCGTCCTGCCCAGACTGTGCATACAAGCCTTCAGCAGATCAACGCCATTGCGCGTCGGTATGATGATACTGACCTTGGGCAAACCTTCCACGGCGAAAACAGGCACGAAAAACTGGCCGTTACACACATCACGCAACGTCGCCTGGTTCCTGCCACGTTGGAGATGCTCCTCCACCGCCCGACGGCCTGCATTGAGCGCATAGGGCTTTGCCGCGCCGTCGCCCGCCGTTGATCCGGGGATGATTCGCCAATGATAGAGTACCGCGGGGATGTGCCGGATCGCGCTCGCCGACAACCCCTCGGTAAAACGCAGCACCAGATCCCAGTCCTGGCTGCCCTCCAGTCCCATCCGAAAACCGCCGATATCCAGCAATCGCTGGCGCCGGTAAACCCCGAGATGGCTGATATAATTCTGCCCGAGCAGAAGCTCGGGGTTCCAGTCCGGTTTATGGTAGGGATAAGATCGCTTTCCTTTTCGGTCAAGCTTATCCTCATCGCTGTACAGCAATTCAACATCCCGATTAGCACATATCTCCGCCGCAACCCAGTACAATGCGTGCGCTGCCAACTCATCATCCTGATCAAGCAGCGCCACATAATCGCCAGATGCCATCGCCAGGGCAGAGTTCGAGGCTGCGGATATATGGCCATTATCATCACGGAACACTAGCTTTATACGAGGATCACTTTCTGCATATTTCCTTAATATTTGCCCTATGTGAGGTTGCGTGGAAGCGTCATCAGCAATGCATAACTCCCAATCGTCGTAAATTTGATTACGGACGGACTCGATAGCCATACGCAAAAATTTCGCCGGAGCATTGTAGACTGGCATCAGAATAGAAATCTTCGGCGGGTGATCCAATGTTGCGATATGATTTACAATATGCTGACGTGATTTTTCTAGTAGACTTTTCTCCTGCCTTACTATTTCCGCATATTCGGTGAGGTATTCTCTTTGTAAAATCGTCTTCACCAGATTGCGGAGTATGATTTTCAACGTCTTCGGCAGCGGCGCGTGATGATAGACACGCTGTGCCCAAGCGTATCTGATTTTGCGCTTTTCATCACTACGGCCTAGAGAAATGCTGAATACGTTTCGCGTCGTCCGAACGAATTTGATGAAAATACGCAGTGGCTTGGTGATCTTCCATGATCTTGACTCATAAATCTTCTCTAACTCTTGCATAAGCCTGCGGTTCTGCTCTTGGAGTTCTGCGAGAGCCGCAGATGTATCTTCCGGTGACGAAGGTTCCTGTGGCATCACTGGCTTCCTTCACACACCACTTTTCGGAAATAATCTATGGTCTCCTTGAGTCCGTCATCAAGACATTCCTTGGACTTGGACTCCCACTCCGATCCATTGCTGAAATGGCCCTTTATGAAACCAGCAATCACAAATATTTCCCTGGCACTGTTGTCAATGATTGATTCGGTGATCACATGGGGAGGACTAGCTTTCCCCATTTATAGATAACCCATTTACGTTGCATGGATTCTTCATCACATCACCCGCCTCCACCAGTTGTCCATATTCTAGCCGCACAAATTTATCACAGAAACGTTGAACCTGTTGAGTACTGTGGGAAACGAGGACAAGGGTCATTCCCCGTGTGCGAAGTTCGGCGATTTTTGCGTGGCATTTGTCCTGGAAGGGCTGGTCGCCCACGGCGAGGAGGATGTCGGGCTGCAGATGCACCGCCACGGCGAAGCCCAGGCGCATCTGCATGCCGGAGGAGTAATTCTTGAGGGGGGTGTCGATGAAGTGGGCCAGCTCCGAGAAGACGATGATGTCCTTGACGCGCTTCTGGGTGTCGCGGTTGCGAAAACCGTAGAGACTGGCGTTGAGAAAGATGTTTTCATAGCCGCTGAGTTCAGGATGGAAGCCGACG
>JAKAVW010000299.1 GCA_021827445.1 Pseudomonadota bacterium | reverse complement strand
TGAGGTGACCGGCACCGAGAGCGGCACCATCCAGTTGCAGGAACTGTTTACTTACAAGCAGCGGGGTTATGACGCCGAGGGCAGGGTGCGCGGCATCTTCCGCGCTACCGGGGCGGTGCCGGAGTTCTACGAGGTCATGCGCGAACGCGGCTTGCCGGTGGATTTATCCATCTTCCAGGCCGAGGAGCCCTTGCGTGGGCGGGAGGACGTGCATCATGGGGCGTAGGATCCGCACCGGGATGAAGCCGATGGCACGCAGGCCGCGGCGCGGCTTACCAGACGCGGCCGCCCGCGGGGAGGCTGGTGCCAGCGCGGTGGAATTCGCCATCGCCGCACCCGCCTTGCTGCTGGCCCTGCTCGGCAGCTTTCAGGCAGCATTGCTCTATCAAGCCCGCGCCCAACTGGAAGTCGCCACCCAGGAGGCGGTACGGGCGGGGACTTTACACGGGGCCAGTGTCGAGGCCATGCGCGATGCCTTGGCCCGCGGGCTGACACCGCTCTATACCCACGGCCAGAACCTATCTGCCCTTGCTCAAGGCTACGCTACCGCCAAAGTCGCGGCAGGTCAGGCCACTATCCGTGTGCTCAGTCCTACCCGCGAGGCCTTTGACGACTTTGCGGAACAGACTCGCGATGCGTCAGGGGCCTGGGTCAGGGCGATACCGGTGGACCATCTCGGCTATCGCCAGACCAGCGTGGGCAGCGGCAGTCATCTGTCCGTGCAGGACGCGACCCTCCTGAAGATTCAAATTACCGCCGTCCAACCGCTCATCGTGCCCTTTATTGATCAGATTGGTCGGGGCATCTACCAGATGGATAAGGGACTGGGGAATGTAGGTTTGCCCAGCCTTTTCAGTCTCCGTCTGAGTCCGGTGACAGGAACTGATGGCAAAACCCGCTGGGGGATTCCCATGCAGGTCGAGGCGGTGATGCGGATGCAAAGTCCAGTGCTGACGGAGGGGTTGCCGAGCAAGGCGACGGTGGAACAAGGGCAGAATAAAAATGGCAACTTCCCAGGATCCACGGAGGACGTCGATTCACTTAAACCCTTACCGGCCCCTGACATTGGCGACTACACACCGCCCCCAGATCCGGAATTTTGTGTCCATTAAATTAAAACGCGGTCCATAGACATTCAGGAGACCAGAAAGATGCGGCACCACCCCCAATTATTCGCCACAATGCCGTTAGGCGTCCTGGTGATGACTGTATGCGCCATACTCCCCGGCGATGCTGAAGCTATTGATTGTACCAAGGTATCAAGCTTTAACGAGCAAACCATTTGTGGAGACAAAAAACTTCTCCTCTTGGATCGCGATCTTACGGTTGTTTACAACAAATTCATCAAGGTGTTCTCCGACACGGGCCACTACACCTACCTCGTCACCGAGACCAAGATAGCACAAAAGAAATGGCTCCAAGGGAGGAATGCCTGCGGTGCAGACGCCGCCTGTGTCAAAGCGGCCTATGAGGAACGCCTCGCGGTTCTGCAGAGGAAGATCTGTTATCCGCGAGATGATAGCCCCAGTTATCAAACGCCTTCTCAGCCAGGATCTACAACGACGACCACACAGCCTGCAACTGATCATCAAGGTCAGAAACCAAAAGAACCGGCCGCAGTTTGTTCTTCCGATGATCGGGTGGACTATGATTTTATAAAAAAGAACGAGGGTGCGATGCTTGATTTCTACGTGCCCGGAGCTTTCAACACCGACATCAAGACAGGCCAAAATTTAGGGCCAAAATTCAAAAGAGATAAAAATGGCGATCCAATACAAAAAGCCATAGCTTCCAGCGGGGTCACCGTCGGTCAGGGCGTGGATCTTGGACAACAAACAGTAGGCAGTCTAAGGCGTTACATGAACATTGAAGCGCAGAAATTTGGCCATTCAAAAGATGCGGATATTGAAAATATATTGTCCAAGGTTGCACCTTTTACCGGAGCAGGCATGCGAAGAAATGCAGCAGTTGATGCGCTCAATAAATATCATAAAGAGAATGGACGATATCCGTATCTTAGTCCAGCACAAGCGGAGTTTATTTCTTCTGCGGTCAAACATGGCTATGCCGAAGATGCAGCGGCACTTTTCAATAAAAACTCTAAGCCGAAGATGAATTTCTGGTCATTACCTGCCGCCGTGCAGACCACACTCACCGATATGAAGTACCACGCTTATATCCAGAGCGTAGCCAGATATTACTACCGGGGAGAATGGCAAAAAGCGGCAGAAGAGTTCAGACGACTCTCGACGACGGCAAAGTGGACAAAGTTTGAAGACCGCTTCCTGCGGCGCGCAAAGATATTGACAGATGCGATCAACAACAACTCTCTACCGAAACAAGGGGATCCCTGCACGCCCAAGCCCCCTGCCGCCATCAATCGCACGGCATGGTGGGAAAACCCACGGCGTCCGCGCTGGGCCTGAGTTACTCACTTTCACTGCAAATCAGGAGATCACCAAATGATGCGACAAATATTTCTCGGTATCGGCTTCTGTGCAGCCTTGGGGGCCAGCCTCAATGCCTGCGCTGCGGATGCTCTTCTCAATTGCCCTGCGATCGCTACGAAGATCCCTGACGCACTAGCTCCCAACTGTAATGAGCCACAGACCCCCCTGCAAAAGGCCATCTGCCACAATAAGCCGAAGCGATGGCTCGATAACCTCTCTTTGCTGGACAGCTCGTTAATGCATGGCTATAAGCAAGCACTCCGCGCGGCTGGCGTGGGCACCCCCGAATGCACCCACCTGCTGGAAAGTCAGAAGGCCTTCGAAAAGAATCTCGAAGCCTGCGGCGGTGATGCACGCTGCATCCTCGAAACCATGCGCAAACGTAGTTTCGCGTTGGCCGACATCGAGGAACACCAGCAAGCCCCCCTGGGGGCGGCTGCTCTGCAGCATTTCGCGGGCGGGGCGCTCTTCCAAAGCCCCAACCAAAAACCGGCGCCGCTCCTCCAACGCATTCAGCGGGGCATGGATATTTATCCCCTCCCCCACATGACGCTACCTAACGGCAACACCCTCGTCTGGGGCTTCCAGCCGCACAACGCTACCGTCCAGTCCCTGGTCGTGGTCAACCACCAGGGTGCCGTACGGTTGCTGGGCGCGGTGGATGGCATTTATCTCGGCCTGCCCAAGGACAAGACCCGGCCGGAGCTGGATGCCAACGCCCACATCACCCTCTTCGTGCGCGATCCCCAGGCACTTGCCCAAAACCTGCCCGCCCTCCGTGCTTGGGCGGCAGCGAGCATCCTCGGCTTCAACGTGGACTGTAGTGGTGCCAACGCCACCCGCTGCAAGGCCGCCGAGGCCATTCCAGTATCCATCCAGGCCTACCGACTCAACTGCCCGCAAAAAGTACCGGGCAAGACCTTGGTCAACCACTGCCCCCTGCCCTTGCCTTCCGTGTCCGGCAACATCTCTCCGGGATTATTTTGGCAATGAGGGGCCAAAACCAGCAACGACGAGGTCATTTGATCTTTATTGAACGGAATACCGTCCGTAAGAACCCCGAACTGCGGGTCTTGGATTCCAGTCTCGCCGGAGTCTACCGCTATGCTTTGGCCGTGATCACAAGATTTTCGGGAGATTCTATAAGAAATTTTTCTCATTGCTCTTCTGCTCTGTCGAAGCGTATATACAGATGGAGTGGCTATGGACTCGCCTTCCAGATACCGAATTGCGCGAATATCTGCACGGCAATTATCTGCTGCTCTATGCATGGGCAGCGTCGTCACGGACGATATCTCTACCGTCGTCGATCCGACATCACCGACAAACACCATTCGCTTTCGCGCAATGGTGGGGACCAGGACCCTCCTCACCTGAAAAGCAATACGTATTACCGCCTGAATACTGGTGACAAATCCCGCGGGCAGGTATTATACGCCGGATCCGTTGTTGCGCCGGACAATCACTGTGCGCAACAAAACGACGTGGTCAGGAATCTCCCCTCATTCACCACTTCATTGCCGCAGCACGGCCAACGCCCTCTTCAGATCCTCCCAGACCTTGCGCTTATCAATCGGGTTGCGCAGCAGATAGGCGGGGTGGTAGGTGACAATCAGGGGAATGCCTTGGTATTGCTGGGTCGTACCCCGCAATTGGCTGAGCGGCGTATCCATCTGAAGCAAGCCTTGCGCCGCAAAGCGCCCGAGGGCGACAATCACGCGCGGCTGCAAGAGGGCGATCTGGCGCTGCAGATAGGGCATGCACGCCTGCACCTCCGGACCCAGCGGATCGCGGTTGTTGGGGGGGCGGCATTTGAGGATATTGGCAATATAGACGTCTTTCTCGCGGCTCA
>JAKAVW010000298.1 GCA_021827445.1 Pseudomonadota bacterium | reverse complement strand
CGAGAAAGGTCAGTATGCGTTCTTTTTGGTATCCATGCAGAAAATGCCAGAGTACCGGCCCACTGATGGCGGCTAGGATGATCAACGCGATAAACCATCGGCGGCGCACACCCGCCAGCCACATCATGAAGACCCCGGCAGCGCCAATTTGCGCCGCCGTACCCAGATCCGGCTCCTTGGCGATGAGCAGAAAGGGGATGGCAATCAGCACAAATCCGGTGACGGCGGAAAGCCAGTGGCGAACATTTTCCCGTTGCGAATAGTAATAGGCGAGGAACAGGGGTAGGGCAAGTTTCATGAGCTCCGAGGGCTGAAAGGTCAGCGGGCCGACGCCCAGCCAGCGGCGTGCGCCGAGATTGGCTTTGCCCGCCACGAGTGTGATCACCAGTAAGAGGACGCCTGTAGCGTACAAGGCGGGTGCCCAGGCGCGAATACGCTCCGGTGGTGTATTGGCAATGAGAATGAGGACGAGGATGCCGATCGCGAATCGCAAAAGTTGGGCAAGCACGATGCGGATACTTTCCTGGCTGCCACTGTAGATCACCGCGAGGCTGATGAGCATGAGCATTACCACCCCCGTCATGATTGCCGGGTCCAGTTTCTGCAGGGGCTTCAGCAGGCGTGTGTGCCAACTCATGAATTGACCTCCGCTGTCGTCAATGTATTGAGGTAGGCGTCGATAACCGCTCTCGCGACAGGCCCGGCAGTGCTGCCTCCATGGCCGCCATGTTCGACCACTACCGCCACGGCGATGCGCGGATGGTCAGCCGGAGCGTAGGCGATGAAGAGCGCGTGATCCTGCCAAAGTTGAACCGTATCGCGCAGCACCCGACCGGAATCATTGCGCTGCGCATGATGCACCTGGGCAGTGCCGGTTTTGCCGGCAATGGCATGGAGATCGTTGGCCAGTGATTTGCCGGTACCTGAAGTCACCGCATCACGCATCGCACCCTGAATGACGGCGATGTCCTCTGGCGAAAAATCCAGGGGTTGCGTCGCACCGTCGGGTGATTGTTTCATATGCGGTATAACCAGTTTGCCACCATTGGCGATGCTGGCTGTGGCCCGCGCCAACTGGAGCGGGGTGCTCAGCAGATAACCCTGTCCTATTCCCATCATCACGGTTTGTCCCTGATACCAAGTCTGGCCATAGCGCCGACGTAGCCAGACCGGGGAGGGGATCACCCCGGCGGCTTCCCCGGGTAAATCCACTCCACTGCGCTGACCAAAGCCAAAATGCGCGAGACCGTTGCCGAGCTGGATTACGCCAAGACGCATGGCAATCTGGTAAAAATATACGTCATTGGAATCGCGAATGGCTTCGCGCAGATTTTGCGCACCATGACCACCGGGTTTCCAGTCGTAATATTTGTGTTTGGTACCGGGAATCTGGTAGTAAGCGCCGCCAGCGAGCCGCTGATCAGCGGCGATGGCCTTGTCGCGCAGGGCGCTGAGTGCCACAAAAGGTTTGATGGTAGAGCCCGGAGGATAGCTGCCCCGCAGAAAGCGGTTGGCCATGGGCGTGCCAGGATCGTCCCGCAGGCTGCTCCATACAGCGGTACTCAGGCCATCTACGAAAGCATTCGGATCGAATGCGGGGGCCGAATAAGCGGCGAGTACGTCACCATTGCGCGGATCCAGTGCCACTACGGCGCCCTGCTGGCCTATCATGGCCTTGGCAGCGGCCTGCTGCACCGCAAGATCCAGAGTCGTCCGAATGGTTACGCCCTCCCGGGGCGGGTTGCGCAAGCGTGTGTGTAAGGTATGCCCGCGTGCATCGACCTCTACCTCTTGGTCGCCCGGCTGTCCTTTCAGCAGGGTTTCATACTGCGCTTCAAGGCCGCTTTTGCCGATGCTGTCCAGCCCCGCGTAGTCCGCCATCTGCTCCTCGCGGATTTCCGCAGGGGTCAGGCGGCCCACATAGCCCACTGCATGGGCGAACAGTGAACCATAGGGATAGTGGCGTTTGGTCCTGGTTTGTATGGCTACCCCCGGAAATTGATGTCGCTGCACGGCAAATGCGGCCAACTCTCCGGGACTCAGATTGCGACGCAGAAGAATGGGCTGATAGGGACGTGCATGGGATAGATCACGGTTGAAGCGTTGCTGGTCCTCTGCACTGACGGGCAATATCCGCCGTAGGCGCCGGATGGTTTCCTCCGGGTGCATGGCTTTGTTCGGCGTGATCGTAAGGGCGAAGCCGGTCTGATCATCGGCGAGTACCTGCCCATGCCGGTCAAGAATCAGACCTCGCTGGGGGGCGATGGGCAACAGCACAAGGGTGTTATGGGTGGATTGGGTGGCATAGAGATCGTGATCCCAGACCTGCAGCCGGAATATCTGTATGGCCAGCAGCGCCGTAAGCGCCGTGATCAGTCCCGCAGCGACCAGCAGTCGGCGGGTGAATTGTCGATGTTCCCGGGCGGGCTGTACTGCATTCATGTATGGTTCAGGCGCAATGCGTGACGCAGATAATCGAGCGTCAACGTAAAAAGCGGCCACAACAGGGCGCCGATCAGTGGCCCTAAAAGCAGCGAAAAATGCCATGTGATGGTGCCTGCCCAGGCCTGCCACGACCAGACCAGCAACCGGTGGGCCAGCAGCAACATGAATATGAAGAAGAGTTGCTCCCAGGACGCCAGACTGCGAACCCTGGCAATGCCGGTGTAGAGCAGATAAATCATGACGACCCCGGCGATAGCCTGGGCTCCCAGCACATCGCCAAGTACCATATCCTGAAGCAGCCCGATCAGCCAGACCACGGTAAAGCTCAGTTCAGAAGCACTGCTGATAGCCCAATAGAGCAGTAGCAGGGCAACAAAATCCGGGTGGAGCAACGCGTAAAACGGGCCGCAGGGAATGGCTTCCGCCGTGAGCGCAAAGAAAAAACCGAGAACGACTACGACGGCGATCATGGCACTGCTGCGGGCTGCGAGGTTGGGCTATCCCAGAGCATGAGCACAGTGTCCAATCGCCCCAAATGAACGGCCGGTCGTACCGCAATCCGTGCAAAGGGTTGGTCACCATTGTGGACGACTGCGGAAATCGTACCGACATTCAGCCCCGCCGGGTAACGCCCACCCAGACCCGAGGTGACGAGCTTGTCGCCGACCTTCAGGGGGGTGTTGCGCGGTTGAAAGGGTACCGCAAGACTGTCCAGGTTTCCCGTGCCATCCACCAGCAATGGTGTGTCCGAGCCTGCGGGCTTTACGGGGATGCTGCTGTCCAGGTCGGATAGCAGCGCCACCTGGCTGCTCTCAGGCGAAACGCGGACCACCTGGCCCGCCACTCCGCCGGCAGCGAGGACCGGTTGTCCGACAAAGACCCCCGCACGCGTACCCAGGTTGGCGACCAGCAACTGGCTGCCTGGTGCAAAGTTTTGGGCGATAATCTGCGCTACGGCCACTTTCCCGGGCGGGTGGGGGATGCTGTCGAGCAATGCGAGAAGTTGACGGTTTTCGTCACGCAGAATATCTGCTTCCAACAGCTTGGGCTGCGCACGGACGAGTTCGGCGCGTAGCCTGACGTTTTCGGATTCCAACGCAGCACGGCTTTGCAGGTAATGGTCGGTCTGCCGCCAAAGACGTGCCCCCTGCATGCTGATCCACTGCACGGGATAAGCTATGGTCAAGGAAACGTTTCCTATGTTGGGGTGTTTTTCGCTGGACACCGAGACGAACACAGTCAACAAAATCAGCACCACTACGCGAAGGAGCGGCGGGTAGCGGCGGGGGAAAAACAATGCAGGCATAGTAGATCGTGGCAGCCGAAGGCTTAGTCGTCGGCAAATACCTCACCCAGCAACTCCAGTTCTTCAAGCGCCCGGCCGCTGCCCCGCGCCACGCAGGTCAATGGATCCTCCGCAACGATGACCGGTAGCGCGGTTTCCTCCATGATCAGCCGATCCAGATCGCGAAGGAGGGCGCCGCCACCAGTCAATACCATGCCCCGTTCAGCGATATCGCCAGCGAGTTCGGGGGGGGTCTGCTCCAGGGCCAGTCTGATGGCACCGACAATGGCGCCTAGTGGTTCCTGCAGGGCTTCGAGGATTTCATTGCTGGTAATCGTAAATGTTCGGGGAACGCCTTCGGCGAGATTGCGGCCGCGCACTTCTATACTGAGCACTTCCTGACCGGGATAAGCGCAGCCAACCTTCTTCTTGATCTCTTCAGCAGTCGTCTCGCCAATCAGCATACCGTAATTGCGCCGGATATAGTTGACGATCGCCTCGTCCATTTTGTCGCCGCCTACCCGCACACTCTGGGAGTAGACCACCCCGCCCAGTGCGATGACGCCGACTTCGGT
>JAKAVW010000009.1:11272-24394 GCA_021827445.1 Pseudomonadota bacterium | reverse complement strand
ACCCATCCCTTGCTGGAACTGCGCTTTCTGCGACGCCGTAATTTTCTGATCGGAGCAACCGGGCTGTTTTTCACTGCGCTCTTTTTTCAGGGCACTATGGCCATCTATATTGT
Organism: Pseudomonadota bacterium; assembly: GCA_021827445.1. Classification (GTDB taxonomy): domain Bacteria; phylum Pseudomonadota; class Gammaproteobacteria; order Acidithiobacillales; family Acidithiobacillaceae; genus Acidithiobacillus. Next base: position 24,281 of record JAKAVW010000009.1, on the reverse strand, counting down.
GGAGTTCCAGTTAACCATGGGATATTCGGCCTGGATGGTCGGCCTCTTATTATTGCCCATGGCTATTTTCTCAAAACTCAGTGCCACGCTCACCCAGCGTTTTTTGAATCACATCGACGCCCGTATACTCGGGATGATTGCCTTGCTGGGATTTTCGGCAGGCAGTTTCTGGGTTTCTTCCTACGATCGGACCGCTTCGTTTGATGAGTTGCTCTGGCCACAAATACTTGTAGGTATTTTTTTGGGCGGTTTATTTCCGCCATTGGTTGCCATCGCACTTTCCGGATTGCGCGGCGCCGCTGAAATGCGCGGCACCGCTTTTCTAAATCTGCTGCGGGTGTGTGGACAGGCCATGGGTATTCCTATTATGGCCACCTTATGGGGCAGACGCCTTATTTTCCACGAGCATTTTCTCACCGCGGATAATGCGACGGAAAAGCATGGGATCAACACATCAGTGGGGCATGCGACGTTGGCCAACCACATAGCGCACCATGCCGCACTGCTGACTTTTAATGAAATATTTTACATCGCCGCATGGGGGTTTCTGGTCGTGGCCAGTCTGTTATTGTTGGCCAAACGAGTGGTTTTCGCCGAACCGGATGTCCGGGTGCGCCGGGCGCTGGAAGAACTGGCGGAGCCCTGATGAAACGCAGCATCGCCCTTATCCTACCGCTGTTGCTGCTCGGCGCCTGCGCGCACCTGCCGCAACATCTCCCCGGCGGCAAAACGGCGCATGATACCCAAATCAGAGGGATACTGGCCCAGTTTGACAGTCACGCAGGGGTGATCCCGGGTGCCTGGCCTACGTCAAACTGGTGGGAATCGGCACAGCTACCGGCCCTGAACAATTTAATCAGCGAAGCGCTGCGCAACAATCCGTCGCTACAGGTCGCCAGCGCGCGCATTCTGGAAGCCAAAGCGGTGGCGGCAGACCAGCATGCCGCCCTCCTCCCGCACTTTTCCGCAGGGACGTCGGTGACTCAGGAGTACTTTTCCCGGCAAGGCTTGCACGCCCCGTTGAACGGCAAAACCATCACCTATGGTGCTCTCAATCCTCTGGAAATGCGCTATCACCTGGATTTGTGGGGACGTGACAGCGATCGCTTTCGTGCCACCCTGGGGGATGTACGCGTAAATCAGGCGGATTACGCCGAGGCAAAATTATTGCTTTCCACTCAGTTGGCATGGCACTACTTTTTGCTGGCGGGTGATGTACAACGTCTTCGTCAGGTGGATCGCGCGGAAACTCTGCACACCTCCTTACTCCATCTGGAACAACAGCGCTGGCATGACGGACTGAGCGATGCCCGCACCGTTTATCTTCAGGAAGAGGCGCGCGCAGAGGCACGCCAGTCGGTAGCGGACATACAGGCAGCCATTGCTCAACAGCGCTACATATTGGCGGCCCTGGCCGGACACGGACCCGATTGGGGGCGGGATATTCCGGCAGAGCCGTTGCCCACGCTATCCACGATCACCATGCCTCGGAATTTGCCCCTCCGCCTCATTGCCCACCGTCCGGATATAGTCGCTGCGCGCTGGGAAATGGAAGTCGCGGCGCAACAGGTGGGCGCGGCACGCGCGGCTTTTTATCCCGATGTGAATATCGCCTTGTTTGTGGGGTGGAACAGCATTCATCTGGGAGATTTGTTCAGTCCCGGCAATCTCGCGCATGCCCTCGGCCCGGTCATATCCCTGCCTATTTTCGAAGGGGGGACGTTACGCGCCCAATTGAAGGAGAAAAACGCATTATATATAGCCACGGAAGACCATTATCGCGCCACCATCCTCGACGCAGTGCGCGAGATCGCCGGTCGTCTGGCCACTTGGCGGCAAATACGCCAAAAACTCCGGGCACAACGGCAGATGATTGTAGCCGCCGAGCATACGACGGTGCTGGCTGAATCCGCCTTTCATTCTGGAATTACGGATAAAGCAGAAGCCTATAGCGCGCAGATTCAGGAAACGGAAATAAAAAATCAACTGCTGACCTTAAAGACGAAAAATGTGCAATCCTGGGTATTGCTGCATTCGGCGCTGGGCGGCGGATACACCCCGAGGAAAAATCCCGCATGAGCACGCAGAAGCCTGAACATTCGCGTTCTCCCATCCAACCGGAAAAACGCACCCGGATGCTGATGCTCGTTACCCTCATTTTTGTACTTGCCGGATTGATCTGGACCGCGTGGTGGTTTTGGCGGGGACAATACCGGATAGAAACCAACGATGCCTACGTCTCCGGCAATATTACGCCGGTGAATGGCCAGACGGCCGGTACCATCAGTAAGGTACTGGTAGAAAATACCGAATTCGTCAACGCCGGACAGGTAATGGCTACCCTTCAGGCCAATCATTCCCAGCTTGCACTGCAACAGGCTGGGGCGCATCTGGCGGCGACGGTCAGACAGGTACGCAAAGATTTCGCCAAGGTCACCGCGCTGCAACAGACCGTCAGTGCCAAAAACGCCGAACTCCACAAATTAAACACCGATTTAATCCGCTATAAACAATCCCTGCCGAGTGGCGCTGTTTCCGCCATCCGCATTGAAGACACGCAAAACGAAATTGCTGCCGCGACGGCACAAGTGGCAGCGGCCCAGGCGGCGCTAAAAGGCACGCAAGCCATCGTAGCCGGCACCACGCTGCAAACGAATCCCCTCGTGCGCCAGGCCGCGGCGCAGTTCGAACAGGCCGACATTCAATGGCAACGCCGAGTTGTCCGTGCACCGATATCGGGTTATGTCGCGGAGCGCGCCGCCTACCCCGGACTGATGGTGCATCCCGGTCAGCGCCTGTTTTCCGTGGTGCCCCTCAATGATTTGTGGGTCGTAGCCAACGTCAAAGAAACCGCCATGCGGCATGTCCGCCCCGGACAAAGCGTTCAATTGACCAGTGATTACTATGGCGGCGATGTCCATTATCACGGCAAAGTCCTGGGACTACTGCCGGGCGCCGGTAGTGCCTTCAGTATCCTGCCGCCGGAGAATGCCACCGGAAATTACATCCATATCGTCGAACGAGTGCCGGTACGTATCGCGTTACCCGCCGCAGAGCTCGCCCAGCATCCACTGCGGCCCGGGCTCTCCATGGTTGCAGAGATTCACTGGACGCCCTCACAAAAGCATTCGGTGCTCAAAGCGCTCACCACCACACCAGTACGAGGATACCAAACCGCTATATACAGTGGAGAGTTACGACGTGCCCAGCAACATGCCGCCGCCATTATCGGCGATAACACCTAGGCTGAAGTGACTCAGCCGAAATTGACCGGAATCAAGGAATCCACACAAGCAACCGGCTACGCTGCAAAACGTATGGCGTTTTACTGAAGTAATTCCCCAGTTCAACCAGAAGGAGCAACAGCAGATGGCTATCAATGTCCAACTCATCCAATCCAGCGGCGCGGCAGTTAAGGACTTAGGCGTGCAGGTTGCCGAACATTTTTATAACACTATGTTCACCCATTTCCCTGAAGTGAAGAAAATGTTTCCGGGGGACATGACGGAGCAGCGGGTACGCCTCTTCAATTCCGTCATTCTGATCGCCACCAATATCGACACCATGGAAGTGCTGGTTCCCTATCTGAAGGAACTCGGTATCGGGCACATTAAATACGATACCCGCCCGGAACATTACCCCATCGTCGGCAAAAGCCTGCTCAATACCCTGAAGCATTTCCTGGGTGCGGCCTGGACGCAGGAAATGGCGGAATCCTGGATTGAGGCATACAACCTGGCCTCCACCGTTTGCATCGAGGCGGCCTACGAGGCCATGGCTCCTTCCCGCTTCGTCCCGGTAACCATAGACGACGTACCTCCCGCCGTCTGATTGACACCTTGCCATTGGCATACCTGCTACTCAGGTACGCCATTATTTTGAGGCATGCCCGTTATGGAATATGAAATCTGTCTGGAGCCGTCCGGCATCCACTTTATGGCGGATGAGCGCCAAAATATTATCGAAGCGGCGAAACAGCATGGAATTCCCATCAAACATGGCTGCGCCAGTGGTTCCTGCGGTGATTGCAAAGGCACCATTTTGTCCGGCGAAAGCAAACACGGGTCTTTTATGCCCCTGCTGCTCTTACCCACAGAACGGGCTGCTGGCATGGCCATTCTCTGTAAATTGTATCCACGCAGCGCCATGCGTTTGCGTGTCGAGGTGGTTCCGAAAGACACCTGGACGGCCGAGATTACCCGACTTACACTGCTGGCCTGGAATGTACTGGAGTTACGGCTGCGGCCGGAACGGCCTTATCCCTACCGGACCGGACAATATGCCCGCGTAGCGGTGCCGGGGCGTCCGGATCAGTGGCGCTCTTATTCCATGGCGACGCCACCGGACACCACCGGAGAACTGGTTTTTCATATCCGTGAATTACCCGGCGGCGTATTTAGCCAATGGCTTTTTCATGCCGCGCAAACGGGTGATGAATTAACCCTGGGCGCTGCACAGGGCGAATTCGCACTACGCCCGGATAATGACCGTGATATGCTCTGTATTGCCGCCGGAACCGGTCTGGCCCCCATTGAGGCGATTATTCAGGAAAGTATCGACTTGGAGCGGACCCGGCCTATCCATCTTTTTTACGGGGCCAGGAAACAGGCCGATTTTTATCATCTGGAAGAACTGGCCATATGGTCACAACAATATCCGCATATCACCATCACATCGACACTTTCTGATATGCATGACATTTCTTGGGCCGGCGCCCACCGGCTCTTGCCCACTGTTGCCGCCAGCGGCCACTGGAAGGATCATGAAGTATATCTCTGCGGTGGCCCCGGCATGATAGAAGCCGCCATCGACCTGCTGCTCTCCCATGAAGTGCAGCATGACCATATCCACTTCGATGCTTTTGCGCCTAATGGTTAGGTAAACAGGAGAGCACTGGAAAACCAGTATTTGTACTTTCATACTTCACCTTATTTCCCACACAATGGAGAACGTTATGGCCGATATAGACCAGATTATGCAACACGATCATGAACGCCTGGATCAACTATTGGGACAGAGCGTACACGCTGTTTCGACTGGCGCATGGCAGGAGGCTGCCCATTTACTGGAGGTGTTCCGCCACAGAATTGTTGATAGCCATATGGTGGTGGAAGAAAGCACGCTTTTCCCAGCTTTTGAACACAAAGAGGGTGGTGACGATCACCCACTGACAGCCCTGCTGCGCAAGGGCCATCAGGATCTGCGGATATTTTTTGAGGAGATGGCTGAGGCCATTCAAGATCAGGATGCCGAAACTTTTGATGACCTGTTAAGCACCGTACAAACTATTCTCAAACAGCACGATACCAGGGAAGAGACGGAGCTCTATCCCTATCTCGCAGCCGCCTTACCGGATCGTGGGGAAGCAGCGGGCAGGCGCATTCTGGCCGGTGAGGTGGAAACCCAATCATGAGTGAATATCGCGGTTGTGAGTTGCCTGAGGATCTGTTTTACGATCTCGACTATGTATGGGTGCGCCCAGAAGATGACGGCACCCTGACTATTGGGGTCACGGATCCTGCCCAAACCATGTCGGGGCGTTTACAAAAGGCAAGAATTAAAAAAATCGGCACCCATCTGGATGCCGGACGGCATGTGGCCACACTGGAAAGTGGTAAATGGGCAGGCGGCGTACCAGTGCCATTTGCCGGTGAAGTCATAGCACGGAATGAAGCGCTGCTGGAAGATCCGCACCTGATTAATATTGATCCCTATAGCGACGCCTGGATCGCCCGGATAAAACCCGATGATCCGCAACATGCATTGGATCATGTTAAGACCGGACCCGAAGCTATTGAAGCACTGGAAGCCTGGATCAAGCGTTACGATGTGCAGTGTATGCGCTGTTCCGAGTGAGCATAAAAGCTAGACAGCCTGAGCCGGTATGGAAACCGCCCATACGCCCGAAGCATTGGGATAATGCCGAAGCCACCGGGCGCGCCGCAGGTTCAAGCATGGCTGGCAAAGAGGTGCATTTTCAGCACCAATCCATGTTCTATAGCGACATCTACGAGTTCGGTTTCGAGGCCGTCGGAGAAGGCCGTAGTGTAATCTGCGGGAAAGCCAGATCCACGGGATACTCCTCTGGAACGTTTGGGAGCAGGTAAAGGCTGCCTGCGACCTTATCGCAGCAAGAGGGATTGTGGACCACCCGGAGAGATTACGTGGACGAATTGGGGTATGGTGAAATCTGGACAGCATGAAGGCAGCCTGACGGGTAATGACTAAAATGGCTTCAGACCTCTCTCAGCATACTGGCATCACGACTTGGCGCGTCTATGAGCGTCCCCTGCCCACCGGCTACCATGTACTGGCGGAGCGCCTCTGGCCCCGCGGCATGCGCAGGGCCGACCTCTCGCTGGACGCCTGGCCCAAAGACCTCACCCCCAGCACCGCACTGCGCCAGTGGTTCGCCCACGATCCCGAGCGCTGGGACGAATTTCGCAGCCGCTACCTGACCGAACTGGCCGCGCAAAAAGAGGCCGCCCTGACGCTGCTGGCCGAGGCCGCCGGGGCACCTATTATCCTGCTCTACGCCGCCCACGACCAAGAGCACAATGGCGCACTGGTGCTCCACGATTTTTTAGGGGCATTAGTGGGATCAGATCCCGGCATATCCTAAGCGGCCACCTCGCCCAACAGCTTTATCACCTCGCCCAAAGGCTGTACGCCCACACTTTTCAGCGCACCATCGATGACCACGGCAGGCACCGTCTTGATCCGCAAACGGCTGATGAGTTCTCGCCCCTCCCGGTCACTCACATCCACCACCTGAAAATCCATGGGCACTTTCTCTGCGGCTTCGCCCCATATCCGCTCCGCCTGCGGGCAGGTCGGGCACCACTTCGATACCAAAAGTTCCACTTTCATCGTGCGGGCTCCTTGTTTGTTTCAACCGACTCTACCCCGGTCGCGCGACTATTGTAAAAGCATGCTGCAACCCGGTCCTTGACCCAGATCAAGGACCGGCTCCAGTGAAAAGCCCTCTCAATGCCCTTCGGCCCAGTGCCGCAGAGCAAGCGGGTCAGGGATAGTAATCATCCGGCGTTCCACGTTTATAAGTCCGGCCTTACGTATGCGGGTCAGCACCCGCGACAAGGTCTCCGGCGTCAGACCCAAACGCGCCGCCACTGCCGCTTTCCTGGCGGGGAGTTCAACGGCGGTAGGACCATTTACCATCGGGCACAGATCCAGCAGATAACTCACCAGCCGTTGCTCCGCCGACTCCACACTCAGACGACGCAGTTCTTTAACCAAAAAATGCAGGCGCATACTGAGGCGCGCCAGCATCTGGCGCATCAACAATGGCCGCCGCTCCAGGCTCTCGACGAAGAGATCCAGTGGAATTTCCAGCACCGTGGACGCAGCCTCGGCCTGCGCCGTCACCGGATAGCGACCACCGAGAAAGGCCACAGCCTCGGCGAAAAGGTCATCGGGCTGGATGATTTCGACAATCTTCTCCTGCCCGGTTGCCGCCGCCGCAATCAAATCAATTCGTCCCGATGCCAGGAAATAGAAGGATTGAGCCGACGATCCCTCGGCAAAGAGGATATCACCCGACTCCAGGGTCAGCGACTGGGACCGCGCCAGCAGCGGCGCGATGACGTCCTCGGGCCAGACGGCAAAGAGCGGGGTTTGCCGCAGGCGGGGAAGCCATGTCTCCTTGTTATTCCCCATGGACAGCTTTTCTCCAGAGTGTAGAACAGGCAGAAAGATCAGCTCTTGCCATTTTTTGATGAATAACAAAAACTGCTCCGAACATGATGTTGAATAATCCTGGAAAGAGCCGTTCAAGTCCAGCGAGAACGGCTCACACAGGCAACCCCCAGACACTCTGCCGCCGCTGACGCTGATGGGTGCCTTCACCAGAAAATACAGGCAGCCGGACAAAGCAACACGCGAAAAGATTGGCGCGTTTCTTGCTGTGATTAACGTATTCTGGACAACGACGTCCTCGCTACCTGATTCCAGGCAGCGAGGATTTTTTGTAGGTACCGCTTATTTTTGGAGAAATTATCATGGCGCATGAACACTTTCTCAACATTGGCTATGTAGCTCTGGTCGATAGCGCGCCGCTGATTGTGGCCCGCGAGGGTGGCTTCTTTGCCGAACAGGGTCTACAGGTGACCCTGCAGCGGGAACCGTCCTGGGCGAGTTTGCGCGATCATCTGCTCTTTGGTGATCTGGTGGCCGCACATGCCCTGGCACCGCTGCCGCTTGCGGCGACACTGGGCATCGCCTCACCGCGGGTGCCGGTGATAACAGCGCTGACACTGTCCCTGAACGGCAATGCGATCACCGTAAGCACCGCGCTGCACCAGCGTTTGACGGATGCGGGTCTGACGGGCGGTGATCGGCCTCTGCTGGCGGCTGCCGCTTTGCACCGGGTCATTCAGGCAGATCCAGCCCGCAAACTGCGTTTTGCGGTGGTGTCGCCAGTGTCCAATCATCATTATCAACTGCGCCACTGGCTGCAGGCGGCGGGCATTGATCCGGCCACACAGGTACAGATCAGCGTGGTACCGCCGCGCTATATGGTGGAAGCCCTGCGCGCCGACGAGATCGATGGTTATTGCGTCGGTGAACCCTGGGGAAGTCTGGCGGCGGTCGAGGGGGTCGGAACCCCCATCGTCAGCAGTTACGCTCTCTGGAACAACATAATGGAGAAGGTGCTTGCCGTGCGCGAGGACTGGGCTTTGGCGCAACCAGAGGTACATCAGGCCCTGATTCGTGCGGTTCTGACGGCAGGGCGCTGGCTGGACGATCCGCAGCACCGACTGGAGGCTGCCCATTGGGTAGCCACGGCCATTGATGTACCCACTGAAGTGGTCGCGCTGGCGCTAACGGGCTCGGTGCCGGGCTTACCACAGCATGATGATTTCCATGTATTTACCCGCTATTCAGCGAATTTTCCCTGGCATTCCCATGCGCAGTGGCTGGTCCGGCAGATGCGGGCGGCAGGTCAGTGGCCGGAGGGTGTTGATGCCGCGACACTCATTCCGCAGGTGTATCGCTGCACCGAATACCGGCAGGCGGCACACGCGCTGAATATCTCCGCGCCATTGGAGGATTCCGTGGTGTGGGGTACGCAGGCGCAGCCGTGGCTGGTGGCGGATGATCAGGGGGGGATGATCCACATGGGTTCCAATCTCATTTTTGACGGGAGCCGGGTGCTGCCCTAAAAAGGGTTGCTGCATTATTGGGCACCATTTTGGTGAGTGTGCACCTGAATCGAGCATCCACCCTCAATCCACGGAAGTGCGTTTCTCCCCTTATTCCACTGCCTTCTCTCTTTGGCATCCCCACTAATGCACTACATAACTGCATTTAACAGGCGCCTCCAGCAATTCGACGGAAGCAGTGGCACGATAGCTGCTTGGAAAATTGCAAGCACTGTTCACCGACGGACAGCGTTTTGGAACGAAGGCGTTCCTGGCCCATCAGCCAGGAGCGCCTTTTTTCATTTTCATGACTATGACCTCAAGGGAGGCCACGATGAAAGAACTCTTTACCCTGCTGCGTACCGGCAATTGGCGGGCACTGGTCGCCAGTTTTCTCTATTTCGATACCGGGTTCACGGTCTGGCTGCTCTACGGACCACTCGCACCTTACATGGTCAAAACCATGGGGTTGACGCCAGCAGAACAGGGTTTTCTGGTGGCCGTGCCGGTGCTGGCGGCCGCAATTTTGCGTGTCAGCATGGGAAATTTGTATCAGACCATGGATGGCCGCTGGCTGGCGCTGGGTGGTATCGGGCTATCGGCGATTCCACCGCTTTTTCTACTTTTTTACCCGGCGGTGCCCAGCTTCCCGTTGTTGATCGTGCTCGGCATTTTGCTGGGTGTCGGCGGCGCCAGCTTCGCGGTGGCCTTGCCGATGGCGGGCAGCAATTATCCTGCCACAGTGCAGGGAACCGTGTTGGGGATAGCGGCAGCCGGAAACATTGGCGCGGTACTCGATGGCTTCCTGTTTCCGCCGCTGGCCGCCCATTTTGGCTGGGCGCACGCCACCGCTGCAGCCCTACCCTTGCTTGCGCTGGCCGGGGTGACCATGTTTTTCTGGGGCAAAGATAGCGCACCGAAAAGCGGGCATGTCGGGCAGGCGCTGGCGGCCTTTACCGTGACACTGGTTGGGCTGGCCTTTTTGGCAGTGGCCACCCCACTGGGCTGGCTCGGGCTGCAAGGCAAGGCCGCCCTGTTGATGCTGCCGGTCTTCGGGGTGCTGCTGGTGGGCGCGGTGCTGCCGCAGCGTTATCGCCTGGCGCTGAAAGAGCGCGACACCTGGATCATCATTCTGATCTACAGCATCACCTTCGGCGGGTTTGTGGGGATGTCGGCCTATATCAGCTTGTTGCTGGTGAATCTGTATCATCTGCCGAAAATCGATGCGGGCATGTTGATGGCGCTTTTTGCCCTTACTGGTGCGATGCTGCGACCATTGGGCGGGATCATTGCCGACCGGGTTTCCGGAGTCCTTGCATTGCGCTGGTTTCTCGGTGGTATTGCACTGACGGATACCACATTTGTTCTGTGGACACCATCTCTGCCCGTCGCTATCGCCCTGCTGCTCTTCCTTTATGCCTGTTTCGGACTCGGTAATGGAGCAACCTTCCAACTGGTACCCCTGCGCTGGCCGCTGAAAACGGGAATCATGACCGGCATCATCGGTGCGGCGGGCGGTATCGGCGGTTTTTATCTGCCGGTCATTCTTGGTATTGCCAAGGAAGAAACCGGGACCTATCACCTTGGTTTCGCCTGCTTCGCCCTCCTCGCAGCGACAGCGCTGGGATTGGTGCTTGCCATGCGCCGCCACTGGCTACCGTGGTCACGACATGCAGCCGTCGCCCCGGATGTTGTCAACTCCGCCTTGCAGGGTGCAACCGCCATGAGCGAGTGAGCCCCGACATCCTGTCGTAACCCCCTTCGGATGATTTTTTGGGCGCGCGGCACACGCGTTGGGGAACCGTGGCCCAAGTCCTCCGAAAACGCTGACTGAACCGTGTGAAAAACTCTGGAGAAACTCATGCCGCACTTATTTCCACTTCGTCGCCATCACTTCGCTGCTGCCCTTTTCGCCTTGCTGGCGGGTACCGTCCATGCGAACACGCTGACGAATGCCATCACCGGCGGACACGTCAGCCTAGACTTTCGTCCGCGCTATGAATTCATGTCGCAGGCGGGTGAAACGGATGCCAATGCCTTCACAGTGCAAACCCTGCTCGGCCTGTCGAGCAAACCCGTTGCGGGCATCAGCGCCGACCTGCAATTCATCAACGTTGCGGGGATAGTAAATCAGTACAATAGCTTGCGTAATGGCAAGACGGCCTATTCGCTAATTCCTGATCCGCAAGAGACCAACATCAATCAAGCCTATCTCCAGTATGCCGGAGTTCCTGGATTGCGCCTGCGCGGGGGAGGTCAGGAGATTCATCTGGATGACCAACGCTTTGTCGGCGCGGTGGGTTTCCGGCAGACGCCACAAACCTTCGACGCGGTCTCGGTGCAGGGCAAGCCCTTGCAGGAACTGACTCTTTATGGAGCCTATATCTGGCGGATCAAAAACATCCTCAACGAGAACGTGCCAGCACAAACGTTCCTCAGCGAGGCAAGCTGGGCGCCGTCGCCGCTGCTGCATGCCCAGGTTTTTGGCTACTGGTATGGCAATCAGGCCTACAGCATGATTCCGGGAGCGGCGGCGTGTTTTCTGGCGGGCGGTCCGCAAGTCTGTAATAGTGGTACGGTCGGAGCGCGGGTACAGGGTGCGATTCCATTGAGTGACACCCTGCATCTGCCCTATGATCTGAGCTATGCTAGGCAGTTGCCTTATGACGGTGGAAGTACGGCGGTGAATGCCCGGTATTACCACGTCGGCGCTGGCCTGGCCCTTGCGAAGATCCGGCTGCATGCCGATTACATGGTGATGGGGGCTAATCGTAATGGCAGCTATGGCTTTCAGACCCCACTGGCCACCAAGCATGCCTTTAACGGCTGGGCGGAGGTCTTCCTCACCACGCCACCGGAAGGCTTGCGCAGCCTATACTTCACCATCGGCGGCAAAATGATGGGAACCCATCTGGCAGCCATTTATTATGATTTTCATGCTGCCCATGGAGGTGCGCAATACGGTCACGAGCTGGATTTGTCAGCGATTCATGGTTTTTCCAGACACTGGAGTGCCGGAGTGCAGTATGCAGATTACCGGCGGACCAGTTATGGGTTGAATACGCAGGGAGCCTGGGTGTTCGTGACCGCGAAATTCTGACCTCCCGCAAGCCATATGCACCAATATCGTGCATCTTCACCCTCAAACGCACCATGATGAATCATCACATCAGGAGCACTTTTCTCTAATACATTGTTTATTTTAGCTCCGTACCTGAGCATGGTTATTGCTTGAAAGATTACAACGCGATCCGCAACGATCGTCATAGTGCAAAACGGCAAAGGCGTCGTCAGCAATCCAGCTGACTGCGCCTTTTTTCTATTTTGGGAGCATTACAATGATGAACCCAGTACCTATACAGCATCGTAAAGCGCGTCTGGTCGTGGTCGGCAACGGCATGGCCGGTATCCGCGCCGTCGAAGAGCTGTTGAAAATGGCGCCGGAGATCTACGAAATTACCGTTTTTGGTGATGAACTCCATCCCAATTATAACCGAATCCTCCTGACTCCGGTGCTCGCCGGGGAGATGGCTCTGGAGGAGACTATTCTCAACCCTTTGGACTGGTACGCGGAACACGGCGTTACCCTGCATACCGGGAGCCGGGTAACCGCTATCGACCGGGTGCGGCGCCAGGTGCTGACGGAAGATGGACGGACTGCGCCCTATGACCGTCTGCTGCTGGCCACTGGAGCGGCAGCGGCCATCGCACCCATTCCCGGTAACCATCTGCCGGGGGTGTTCAGTTACCGGGATATGGCCGATGTGGAGCAACTCACCCGCAGCAGCGATCTGGGCGGCGAAGCCGTAGTCATCGGCGGTGGTCTGCTGGGGCTGGAAGTGGCGCAC
>JAKAVW010000009.1:0-11262 GCA_021827445.1 Pseudomonadota bacterium | reverse complement strand
CCTAGGGACTGCGGGCGCGGGGCATGGGAGTGACGGTGGTGCATCGTCGCGCCTGGCCGCTGGATAAGCAACTGGATGCGCGCGGCGGCAAGCTATTGCAGACCGCCATGGAGGTGCGCGGGGTGCGTTTCCTGCTTGGCAAGGAAAGTGCGGCGGTGCTCGGCGACACGCATGTCATCGGCCTGCGCTTTACCGACGGCAGCGAAATTCCGGCGGACGTGCTGGTGATGACCATCGGCATCAAACCGCGCATCGAGATTGCCCAGGCGGCCGGGTTGCAGTGCGAAGCCGGCATTCTGGTCGATGATACCCTGCAAACCTATGACCCGCGCATTTATGCCGTCGGCGAATGCGTACAGCATCGCGGGCAGACGTATGGCTTGGTCGCGCCCCTCTTTGAGCAGGCCAAGGTGGCGGCCAATCATCTGGCCGAGTACGGACGGATGCGCTATCAGGGCTCGGTCACCAGCACCAAACTCAAGGTCACCGGGATTGAGCTGTTTTCCGCCGGAGACTTCATGGGCGGAGACCATTGCGAGGAGGTCACCTTGCTCGACAGCAGTCAGGGTATCTACAAAAAAGTTATCCTGCGGGACAACAAGGTGGTCGGTGGTCTGCTTTATGGCGACACCAGCATCGGCCCCTGGCTCTTTCAGCTCATGCGCGACGGCACCGATGTCTCGGCGTTCCGCGACAATATTGTTTTCGGCGAAACCCATCTGGGAGACTCTGGCCATGCCGGCGAAAATCAAGCCTCGCGGCTGGCCGATGGCACCGAGATTTGCGGTTGTAATGGCATAGCCAAGGGCAGCATCGTCAAGGCCATCCGCGAACAGGGACTGTTCACCCTGGAAGAAGTGCGCAAATGCACCAAGGCCAGCGCGTCCTGTGGCTCCTGCACCGGACTGGTGGAGCAGTTGCTGGCCAGCACCCTCGGTGGCTTTTATGACAGCACCCCGAAGAAAAAGGCACTTTGCGGCTGTACCGACCTCAGTCATCAGGAAGTCCGCGACGCCATCCTCGCAGAAAAGTTGCTCTCTGTGCGTCAGACCTTGGCGTATCTGGACTGGCGACACCCCGGTGGCTGTGCCACCTGTCGTCCGGCGATCAACTATTACGTGCGCACGGCCTGGCCGGCGGAAGGGCTCGACGATGCCCAGTCCCGCTTTATCAACGAGCGCGCTCACGCCAATATCCAACGCGATGGCACCTATTCGGTCGTTCCACGCATTTACGGCGGGGTGACCAGTCCGGCGGCACTGAAACGCATCGCCGAGGTGGCAGAACGCCATAACGTACCCATGGTGAAGTTCACTGGTGGTCAGCGTCTGGACCTGCTGGGGGTGAAAAAAGAGGATCTACCGCAGATCTGGGCGGAGCTGGACATGCCCTCGGGACACGCTTATGGCAAGGCACTGCGGACCGTCAAATCTTGTGTCGGCACCGACTTCTGTCGCTTCGGCGTGCAGGACAGCACCCGCCTGGCCATTGCGCTGGAACGAGGACTGGAGCGCATGTGGGCGCCCCACAAGGTCAAACTCGCCGTCTCTGGCTGTCCGCGCAATTGCGCCGAGAGCACCATCAAGGATTTCGGCATTATCGGCGTGGATTCCGGCTGGGAACTGTACGTGGGCGGCAATGGCGGCATGAAGGTACGCGCGGCTGATCTCCTCTGCAAGGTGAAAACCCACGAGGAAGTGTTGGAAGTGGCCAAAGCCTTCCTACAGATGTATCGGGAGGATGCCCAATATCTGGAGCGCACCGCCCCCTGGGTGGAACGGGTGGGTCTGGACCATATCAAGGCGGTCGTCGTGGAAGACCTGGAATCCCGTCGACAACTCGCCGCGCGCATGGATTTCGCTCTGTCACAGGAAAAGGACCCCTGGGCGGAGGCGATTTCCGGCCGCCTGAATATTCACGCCGCGCCTCTGCGCCGCATCCCCGCTTGAGGAGATCCTGATGGAATGGTTGGCACTGGGCAACATTGAGGAAATTCCCGCCCTCGGGGGCCGTTATGTGGAGACGCCACAGGGGCAGATTGCCCTTTTGCGCAATGAAAACGATGAGGTGTTTGCCGTCAGTAATCGCTGTCCCCATCGCGGCGGACCATTGTCGGAGGGTTTCGTCTCCGGCAAAACCGTGTTCTGTCCGCTGCATAACTGGCAGATCGATCTGGAGAAAGGCGAAGCCATGGCGCCCGATCACGGCTGCGTCAAAACTTTCCCGGTGCGGATCGAAGAGCAACAGGTCTGGCTTGGCCTGGAAAAGGCGGCGCAGTGACCCTGATACGTCCGCAGCCCATGCAGTCCCCGCGCCGTCTGGAGAGCAAGTCGGTCTGCCCCTACTGCGGGACCGGCTGCGGGGTCATCATCGAGCATGACGGCCAGCAGATTATCGGCGTGCATGGCGACCCGGCTCACCCTGCCAATTTTGGGCAACTGTGCAGCAAGGGCAGCACCTTGCATCTGAGCAGTACAGGCGAAGACCGTGCCCGTGAACCGCTGCAACGCCAGCGCGGCAGCGAGGACTGGTCGCCCATGAACTGGCCGCAGGCGCTGACACAGATGGCGCAGGCCTGGGCGGATATTATCCATACCCAGGGTCCGCAGGCCGTCGCCTTTTATGTCTCCGGGCAATTGCCGACGGAGGATTATTACCTCGTCAACAAGCTGGCCAAGGGCTTTATCGGCACCAACCATATTGATACCAATTCACGGCTGTGCATGGCTTCGGCGGTGACGGGCTACAAATCCAGCCTCGGCATGGACTCAGTGCCCTGCAGTTATGAAGACCTCGACAGCGCCGATTGCCTGTTTATCGTTGGCGCCAATGTCGCCTACGCCCACCCGATTCTGTTTCGCCGAATCGAAGCCGCCAAACTGCGCCGCCCGAAACTGCAGATTATTGTCGCCGACCCGCGGCGCACGCCGACGGCGGCCATTGCCGATATTTTTCTGCCCATTCTGCCAGGCACCGATGTCGCCCTCTTTCACGGCATGCTGCATATTTTGATCTGGGAAGGACTCGTCAACCGCGCCTTCATCGAGGCGCACACCGAGGGCTGGGAGGAACTCAAGGCGCGGGTGCAAAACTACACCCCGCAGTGGGTGGCAGAAACCTGCGCCATCCCCGTCGCCGACCTGCGCGCCGCGGCACTGACTTTCGGGCAGGTCCCGGCCGCCCTCTCCCTCTGGTGTCAGGGGCTCAATCAATCCAGCCACGGCACCGATAAAAACGTCGCCCTCATCAACCTGCATCTGGCCACCGGACAGATCGGCCGACCGGGCGCTGGCCCCTTCAGTCTGACCGGCCAACCCAATGCCATGGGCGGGCGCGAGACCGGCAGTATGCCCACCCTCCTCCCCGGCCATCGCGAAGTGGTCAACCCGGAACACCGTGCGGAAATCGCCGCCCTCTGGGGCGTGGAGCGACTGCATCCGCAGCCGGGCTACACGGCAGTGCCCCTTTTTCAGGCGCTGGAACGCGGCGAAATTGAGACTATCTGGATCACCTGCACCAACCCGGTGCTGTCCATGCCCGATCAGACACAAGTACAGCGTGCGCTCGAAAAATCCCGCCTTGTCATCTTGCAGGACAGCTATCTCGACACCGAAACCGCCGCCTATGCCGATATCCTGCTCGCCGCCGCGAGTTGGGGCGAGCGCGAGGCGGTCATCACCAACTCCGAACGCCGCATTACCCACCTGCAGGCGGCCGTGCCCGCACCGGGCAGCGCCCTGCCGGACTGGGTCATCTTCCGCAATTTTGCCTTTGCCCTGGGTGTTGCGCTGGATGCCCTCGACCACCCCCTGCCGAGTACGAAAGATGCCTCATGGGCGGCGCGGGCGCAGCGCATGTTCGATTTTGCCGACTCCGCCAGCATCTTTCTGGAGTACCGGGAGTGCACCCGTGGCCGCGATCTGGACATCACCGGCCTTGATTTCACCGTGCTGGACGAACAGGGGCCGCAGCAATGGCCCTATCCGCAGGGGGCACAAGCGGGGCAGGTGAGGCTCTACGCCGACGGCGTTTTCCCGACCCTCAGCGGTCGCGCCCGTTTCCGCAGCCCGGAATATCTCGGCGTCGCCGAAGAAATCGATGCCCGTTATCCCCTGCGCCTGACCACGGGCCGTCTGCGCGACCAGTGGCACAGCATGAGTCGCACCGGCAAGGTGGCCGTCCTCTTCACCACCGACGAAGAAGCCTTTCTCGAAATACACCCAGGCGATGCCCAACGCCTGAACCTTGACAGCGATGTTCTGGCCAAAGTCAGCAGCCGTCGCGGCAACAACATCCTGCGGGTGCGCATTAACGCCGACCTGCAACCCGGGCTGGTCTTCGCCCCCATGCACTTCGGTCGCCGCTATGCCCCCGCCGCCCTCTGCAATCAACTGACCCTTGCCGCCATTGATCCAGTTTCCGGTGAACCGGAGTTCAAACACACCGCAGTGCGGGTGGAGTCGGTGACTTTCCCCTGGCAGGGTACGATCTTGCACTTGCAGGATGAGGACGCTCATTTTCACGCCGCCCAGCGCATTGCCCGACAATTTCCTTATGCGAGCCTCAGCCGCATCCGTCAGGGCGAGCGTGAGGGCTTTATCCTGCGCCTCGCCGCTAAGCAGGCCCCGGCGGCCAGCGATATCCACGCCTGGGATCGGGCGCTGGGTATGGATGGCATCGACATTCTCGATTATGACGATGGCCGCCGGGGCGTGCGCAAACGCCTTTGCATTCACGGCAACCAGCTTTACGCCGCCCGCCTCTTCGGGGAGGATGCCACCCGCGACTGGCTGCGCGAACTCCTGTTGAGCGCCACCAACGTGCACTCTTACCGGCATGCCCTCTTCGCCCCCAAAGTCCCTACCGACATGGGCGCGTGGGTGCGCTCGCGAGGTGTTTGCGCCTGCACCGGAATCGATGAACGTACCCTGCGGCAACACATTGAAGCGGGCGCGGTTACCCTCGACCAGATCGCCCAGACCTGCGGAGCGGGCGGCGAATGTGGCTCCTGCAAACCGGAAATTCTCGACATTATCCGCCTCGTGCGCCAGGAAGTTTCATGAACACCGTCCCCCTGAACCTGTCCCAACTTGTCGGTCGCGTCGCGCGGGGCCGGGAGCACGCCGAAGACCTGCCCCTGGAAGCGGCACGATCCCTCTTTGCTGCCTGGCTGGCCGGAGACGTACCCGACCTCACCGCCGGAGCTCTGTGGACCGCCTATCGCATCAAAGGCGAATCCGTGGACGAATTGCGCGGCTTTGTCAGCGCCAGTGAGGCGAGCCTACTGTCGGTTGCCCTCGAAAGTCCCTATCGCCCGGTGATCTTTCCCAGTTACAACGGAGCCCGGCGCAGCGCCAATTTGCTGCCCCTGCTGGCGCTGCTCCTCGCCCGCTGCGGCGTGCCGGTATTGCTGCACGGCCCGGCAGTGGCAGTAAGCAGCGCGGATAATGCCGTGGCACTTACAGACCATGATCCCTCCGGCCGGATCAGCACTGCGCAGATTTTCGCCGCCTTTGACCTGCCCATCGCACATGACAGCGCGCAGGCGGGCACGCAGTTGCGGCAGCAAGGCCTCAGTTACCTGCCGACGGAACAACTGCATCCGGGTATCAGCCAGATGCTTCGGCTCCGCCAGCAACTCGGTGTCCGCTCCAGCGTGCATACCGTCGTCAAGCTCCTCAACCCCTTCCGGGTACCCGCGGTGCATTGCGCTGGGGTCACGCACCCGCCCTATCTGGAGCGTCTGCAAGCGGTTTTCATGGCGACAGGGCGCAGCGCCCTGTGCCTGCGCGGCACCGAAGGTGAACCCTTCGCCAACCCCAAGCGTCGCCCCGATCTGCATATCTGTGTGGCGGGAGATCGTGTCCTGTGGATGGCCAAAGACGATAAGCCGCTGGTCCATATCCCGGAACTGCCCGAAGATCACCGTGTCAGCGCCACCTGTCGCTTTATGGAGCATGTCCTTGCCGGACGCAGTCCCCTGCCCGCGCCGCTGGCCGATCAGGCGCTTTGCCTGCTCTCCCTCAGCGGGCGCTGCGCCGACGTGGACAGCGCCCGCGCCCATCTTTTCCAAACCCTTTCCCGCAACACGGCATAACCGGAGAATCCAGCATGCACAAGCCCTCCTTCCCCCCAGTCTCCATTGTCGGTGCCGGCCCCGGCGACCCCGAACTGCTCACCCTCAAAGCGGCGCGCCGCATTGCTGAGGCGGAGATCATCTTCTACGACGCCCTTGCCAACCCGCGCATTCTCGACATGGCTGCAAAAAACTGCCGTAAAGTCGAAGTCGGCAAGCGCGGCGGCCAGACCTCGACTCCACAACTGCTCATCCACGAACAACTCATCCGCGCCGCACAGCAAGGCCTGCGGGTAGTCCGCCTGAAGGGTGGTGACCCCCTCCTCTTCGGCCGTGGCGGCGAGGAGTGCCTGGCCCTGCGCGCCGCTGCCATCGACTACGAGATCATCCCCGGCATCACCAGCGGCATGGCAGCAGCGGCCTACGCCGGCGTGCCCCTCACCCATCGCCATCTCAGCCAGTCGGTGCTCTTCCTCACCGGCCATGAAGCGCGTGGCGGCAAGGCTCCGGACTGGTCGCGCTACGCCCAAGCAGCTGATACTCTGGTAATCTATATGGGCATTGAGCGGGTGGCTGGCATCTGCGCGGCGATCATGGCGGGCGGCCTTGCCGCAAACACCCCCTGTCTCGCCGTGCAATGGGCCACCCTGGAACAAAAACAGGTGCAGGCACCGTTAGCACGACTAAGCGCGGAAATCCTCCGCGCCGGGCTGGGCAGCCCGGCCATTCTGATCATTGGGGCCGTGGTCGAGCTTGCCGACCTCTGCGCCTGGCTACCCAAAACAGAAGACGTAGCGCGCCACTTACTGCAACAACCTTAAGGAGTTCCCGTGCCTGAAGTGCAGTTCCTGCTGGCTCATGGTTCACGCAACCCCCAATGGCGACGACCCTTCGAGGTTATCGCTGCGCGTCTGCAAGCAGCCCAGCCGCAGCGACGGATCATGCTCTGCTACCTGGAAATGTGGGCGCCAAGCCTGGACGACGCGATACGCAAGACCTATACCGCCGGGTTACGCCAATATCGCATTTCGCCGATTTTCTGGAGCAGCGGCAGGCACCTGCAGGAGGATTTACCCGCCCTTGTCGCCCAACTCCAGGCCGAGTTACCCGGCTGCGAAATTGTTATCGATGACCCTCTGGGGGAGTCTGAACTCATTATTTGTGCAGCACTGCAAGCCCTGCAATGAGCCCATGCACCGCATCGTCCTGATCGACAACAACACCGAGCGCGCCGAGATTCTACGCGAGGCACTCAGCCTGGAAGGGCATCAGGTCGCCGATATTTTTTCGTGGACGGAGCTTTCCTGGCAGCGTTTGGAAACGCTGCAACCAGATGTCATCATTGCCGAAGCAGGCACACCAGAACGCGACGTCCTCGAACACATCGTCTTCCTCAGCGAGACTTTAGAACTGCCTGTCGTCGTCCTCGGTGCTCCCGATGATGAAGATACCATGCGCCGCGCCATCCGCGCCGGGGTTGCCGCCTATGTCGCCCACGGCATCTCCGCCCGCGACATCGCCCCCATCCTCAAAGTCGCTGCCCTGCGCTATGCCGAATACCGGCAGCTACGCAAAGAACTCAAAGACACCCAGAACGCCCTCTCCGAACGCAAGCTGGTGGAAAAAGCCAAAGGTATTCTCATGCGCGATCTGCAGATTGACGAAGCCGAAGCCTACCGCCGCCTGCGCCGCCTCGCCATGGATAAGGGCAAAAAATTGGCGGAGATCGCCGAGATGGTGATCACCATCAGCTCGTAACCACGCTCCAACAGATCAGCAGTCAGCTCGCCGGTATAAAAATCGACACGCCATGGCCGCCATTTATGGCAGATCAAACAACAACAACTCCGCCGATTGTGTCGCTATCACCGACAAGCCATCGGATCCAGAGATTGCATCTCCAGCACTGAGCAGAAGGTCTTCGACTTGCACTACACCATGCACCACATGTAAATACAGACGCCGCGCGGATGTCGGCTGATAACCAAGCTCTGCGCCCTGATCCAGTATGCTGGCATACAATCGAAAATTCTGGTGCACCACTAACGCATCTTCGCGATCAGGGGCCACCAAAAGGCACCAGCGATTCAGCTTCGCGACGTCGGCAAAATGCCGCTGATCATAACTGGGTGGTAGAGCGTTTTGTGGCGGCAGTACCCATATTTGCAGCAAATGCACCGGCGTATCCGCCGAGGGATTCCATTCACTATGCCGCACACCCGTTCCTGCACACATATACTGAACATCACCAGCGAGGATAACGCTGCCATTACCCATACTGTCCCGATGCTCCAGAGCGCCACTGAGGATATAGGTGATGATTTCCATATCCTTATGAGGATGCATGGGAAAACCCGACTGGGGGGCGACCACATCCTCGTTGATCACGCGCAATGCTCCGAAACTGACTGCTTCCGGGTTATAATATTCGCCAAAAGAAAAGCTGTGCGCACTTTTCAACCACTCTGCACCCGTCCTGCCGCGCTCTTCCGAGCGGTGTAACTGCCACATAACGTCATGCTCCTGCTTCCATCCCGGATTGCCAATGATGTTCAACACCTCCAGTAGACCGTATGAAGTTCTTTATGTAAAGTAGGTATGATTGAGTAACCATTGCGCCCTGCAAACCCACGGCATATGGAGAAAGGCACACCCGACACTCAGGCCGAAAACTTGCCCTGCCAGACAAATGCGAGTAAAAACAGTGGTCCTTATGGCAACCCGGTTATTTCGATTTGAAAAAACTCCTAGTGGCCGCAGTGACGGCCGGTCTAAGCTTCTTTTTTGTTGGTGCTCCACAACCCCTCCAGCGCACCCTCCCACGGTTCCCCGTGAAGATGACGATGCCTTTGTCGCATGGCCTGGAGCCTGTCCGGGACGTAATCACATCCACAGCGACACCTGCGCCGCGCCGCGCATGGCGGCGTCTCGCTGGCATTTACAGCACCGACGTGCGTTATGCCGCCAAACAGACCGGCCTCTCCCGAAAACTCATCGCCGCGGTTGTGCATGTGGAAACCCATAGCCAAAATCTGGTCAGCAGCGCCGGTGCCATTGGCCCCATGCAGCTTATGCCCACGACCGCCTGGAAAGTATTGCATGTCGATCCCTGGCAGCCACGCTCCAACATTATCGGCGGTGCCCGCTATCTGCGCCGCCTGCTGACGCGCTTCCACGGTCAACTGCGCCTGGCGCTGGAGGCTTACAATGCAGGACCTACAGCGGTGGCAGAGGGGGTCATTCCAATCCCTGCAGTTACCTACGCAAAACAGGTGATGGCGCTGGCTGCCTGATGTAATTGAGCCAAGTTATGCAGTTAACGCGCCGCCCGCACATACCGGGCGATGCTTTGCCGGGCCATCACTTTGCCGATCAAGTCGTCGTAATCGGGAACACGCGCCCTGGCCCAGGCATCGGCGTGGCGGGCATACAGTGTGGTCGTCGCAGAAGTATACAGCGTCCGAAACTGCCAGACCGCTATCCAAAAACAGGCCGTGGCCACACCGGCATCCATCAGCTCGAGAATCAATGGCAACGCCACTTTCATCAATACTATGTCCAGGATGAAGCAGAGTAACAGCGCAACAACCCCCATCCGCCATCGGTTAGTTCGCTTGGGGGCCGAGATCCGTCCTAATTCGCGGGCGAGCAAGGCACGTTGGGAGTCCGAAGACTGTTGCGCTAAAGCAGGAGAAATCAGCACAGCGCCAGTAATTGGGTCGTGCAGACCACCGGCATTATCTGCGAACGTGCTATAAAATACCGGAGTGTGTTCGTCTCCCAGACTATTGCGAAGACTGGTGAGTTGCGAATCGCGGCGCAGCATATCTTTGATGAACATTACGGCTCCTCAATGGGTCTGTCGGTAACCAATATCCGACTATTGCACCAGGGATACAGCAAGATGCATTCCTGGCTCATTATAGCGCTACTCAGGGAAAACGCCGCTCTTAAAGCCATAGACCTATCTACTTTGGTGCATACAAGCACCATTTAAGTGCACACGCACCATAATGGAGCCCCATGAATGACCAGAGCTCAACGCACCGCCCTGCCCCGTCCTCCCCGTCGCCCACGACAAACGTCGACGCGATTTTTCCGCAATCCGCGCGGCAAGGGCTGACCCTCCAGATAAACCGACAGGGATTGCAGGGTGGCAGATGCACTCAGGGCGATCAGTTTGACCCCCTTGCCCTTGGGCAGATTTTTGACCTCGGCAAGGGGAAACAGCAGGCCATACCCGTCTGAAGACAGACAGAGTGTTTCTGCCTGAAGGTCGGTGACCGGCACCAGCGGCAACGGCCGCTCATCCGCGCTCAAGGTCAAAAAGGCCTTGCCCGCCCGATTGCGTCCAGTCATATTTTCCAGGGTGGTCAGGAATCCATAACCACCGGTTCCGGCCACCAGCCACAGGCTGTCGCTGGCGCCGCAGGCTACGGATGCCAGCGCGCCGCCCGGCTGAAAATCCACCTGACTCGACACGGGGATGCCGTCGCCGCGACCGCCGGGTATTTGCGCCACGGCTATAGAATAGGCACGCCCCGAGTTATCCAACAAGGCTAGCGTATCTACAGATCGCACCTCGAAGGCTTGCAACAAGGCATCGCCTTCCTTGAACCCCAGAGCCGTCGTATCCAGTCCGTGACCGGAGCGGGTACGCAGCCAGCCCTTTTGCGAGACGATCACCGTAACGGGTTCGTCCGTGACGGCAGCGGCCATGGTCTGGATGGATTTGTTGGTGATGGCGGTATCGGCTTCCAGAAGGGTGCGACGATCATCTCCGAATTTTTTCGCGTCGGCGGTGATTTCTTCAGCAATCAGTGCCCGCAGTCGGGATTCGTCCTGCAGGAGCGCGCTCAGATACGCGGCCGTTTCCCGTTTGTCGGCCAGCTCCTTTTCCAACTCAATACCGGCCAGTCGCGCCAGTTGCCGCAGGCGAATCTCCAGGATGTCTTCTGCCTGAATCTCGCTGAGGTCGAAGTGGATCATGAGGTCGGCCTTGGGGTCGTCGGACTCGCGGATCACACGGATCACCGCGTCAATATCCAGCAGCACCCGTAAACGGCCTTCGAGAATATGGATGCGCGCCAGGGCCTTGTCGAGGCGAAACTGGCTACGCCGCCGTACGGTCGTCACCCGATAGCGCACCCACTGCCGTAATATCCGGGTGAGCGGCATACACGGTG
>JAKAVW010000297.1 GCA_021827445.1 Pseudomonadota bacterium | reverse complement strand
TTCCATCCCCAGGGATCAATGGCTGGCCGCCTGGTGGCGACGGCATATCCAATTCCCTCTGATCTCTCTGATCGTTGCTTTGGGGTTCGGCCTAGCGGCTTATCGACGCATCCTCTTCCTGGATCGCCGATGGGATGTGCAACGCCAGACCTTCGAGCAGACCCTGACCGCGCAAGCCACCCACGACATGCTGACCGGCCTGCCCAACCGCGATGGTCTGCGGCTAGTGTTTGATCAGGCGTTAGCCCGTACTGAACGGCAGGAGCGCTTGCTGGCCGTGGGTTTTCTGGACCTGGATGCCTTCAAGCCGGTCAATGATACTTACGGCCATGCCATCGGCGACGAGTTGCTGAAAGAGATGGCCCGCCGCCTGCAAGAGGCCGTGCGCCGGACAGATACGGTGGCGCGCCTGGGTGGTGATGAGTTTGTACTGTTACTGGAAGGCCTGCGCGGCATGGAGGAACTGGATCAGGTCCTGGCCCGTCTCCGGGCGGCGATTGCGCAGCCTTTCCCGATCCATGGAGAAGCGATCAGCATTCAGGCCAGCCTGGGACTCAGCATCTATCCTTTCGACGAGGGCGACGCGGATCTGCTCATGCGTCACGCCGATCAGGCCATGTACGCCGCCAAGGCCCGTCCGCACCGCGGGTGCGAAGGCTGGGCGCAGATCTATTCCCCGGAGCTGGGCAACATCAACGCAGACGAAGAACTGTTGCGTCAAGGTTTTCTGCAGGCTTTGGCCACTGGCGCGGTGACACTGCGTTACCAGCCGCTGGTGGCCCTGGCGACGGGCCGGGTGGCGGGCATCGAGGCATTGACCCGCTGGCACCGGGAAGATCGGGAAATCTCCCCGGATCAATTTCTCCCCGCTCTGGGTGCGCTGGAACGTCAGGCACTGGGGCGTTTCGTGCTGCAGACGGGGCTACGGCAACTGACACAATGGCGGGAAACCGGACTGGACCTCTTTCTCAGCGTCAATGTGACGCCGGAAGAACTCGATAGTCCCGGATATGCCGACATAGTCTTTGGCGTCCTGGCTGCTCATCCAGACATACCCCCGGAATCCCTGGTTCTGGAAGTACTGGAGATCGGAGAAATCCTCGAACAGGACATCGCTTTGGGACATCTCCAACGACTGCGGGGTGCGGGGGTGAAGATCGCGCTGGATGACGTGGGGAGCGCGTATGCTTCGCTCTTGCGGCTCAAAAATCTGCCTATCGACGAGATCAAGATCGATCAGGGCTTCATCCGCGAGTTGCCCAACAAGCCACAGGACCTGGTATTCGTAGAGAGTCTCGTCAGTCTGGGTTTGGGCATGGACGTCACCATCACCGTGGAAGGCGTGGAAACCGAAGCGCATATCGCGCTCCTGCGCGATATGGAGGTGCATTACCTCCAGGGATATGCCATTGCCAAGCCGTTGGCGGCAGCAGTGGTGGCGGATTTTGTGCGCACCTTTGTCCTCGGCTCCGGGGATACTGACACCCCGCTGCTGGCCCTGTATCGGCATCTGGGATGGGTGCATATCGCAGAAGAGGCCGCGGTGAATCATGGGCTTTACGAGAATGTGGATCTGGCTGCCTGCCCGATCACGACCTGGCTGCACGCCCATGCGCCAGAACTGCCAGGGGTGGAGGCCTTGCTGGCCGAGCATGAAGCAGTGCATGCCCTGGGGCGAAAAATCTTTCAGGTGCGGCAAAGCGGAACGCGCGAGGAACTCCATCGGCTGCTCGGTCAGTTGCATGTACACAGCCATCGGTTTCAGGAAGGGCTGGGTCAGGCGGTGAAGATCATGTTGGACCACGCAACAGCCAAGGCACCACCCGCGCCTTCAGAAAACACCTAGCAATAACAGCGCCGCTTGGAGATCCGTTGCGTGTTTGTCAGGATAATAAAATTCTGAGATATAATACCTGCCCACTATCGGTTGGAAAGCACAATTATCAGTATTTCCTATAAATATATAGACACAATATATAGATGAGATTTTGTTAACATTGGTATATATCGCATATATAAACAGTGAAAATTAAGCCATGGTTGAGTCGTATAATTATATATTATAATTTATGAATTTTGTTAAAATAGCTATTGAAAATAATAGTTGCGCACAACCGATTAGAAGGCTACAATTACAATTAACCACTGCGCAGATGCACTGAACATGGAGTTCTGACGCTTTTCTTTTTATTTATGGTTAACCTTCCCAAGGTCTCCAACAATTCTAATCAGAACGGGTTTTATCTCAACGTCAACGCATCATCCTGAATCATATGGCTCGCAAACCTTCCCGCCGGATTTTGGCAAACCCGCATTGGTCCCGGTGGTCGACAATGGGGTCAAATTACTGAATAGGCGTTCATGATGAAAATCAGACAGAGTAAGCAGATGACTATCACCACGCTGATTGCTTCGGTAGCCCTGTTTGGCGCCGTGGATGCGTATGCCGACGGCGGTTCGCCCGCCGTAACGGGATGGCATCATGGCTGGGTGCAATGTTTCGGGGCTAACGCCCCCTACAAAAACGATTGCGGCACCACCGCCTCCTCCTGCGCCGGCAGAGACCCGACCGCTCACGATCCGAACGCCTTTGTCTGGATGCCAGCGGGAGTATGCACAGAGGTTGGTGGGACGGCCACTCCAGGCCCGGTTGCTCTGCGGAAATTCGAAATGATGCGCAAAATGCCCAAGGCGAAAGTGCATGCCATGAAACAGCTTCCCATGCTGCATGAGGCACAGCTTTATTATGCGTCGAGCGCCGCCTACTTTGCTGAAAAGGCGGCGAATGCGCAAAAGATGATGGCTGGCCACGCTTGATCAAAACCCTGCGGGCTGGTCAGGCAGCACACGCCATTGGTCACCAGTCGGCGCCGTCGATCTTCACCCGCAACGGCAGGACAAAAAGGCCGCTTAAATTCGGGACAGTAATGCGTTCTTACACTACGCTCAAGCGAGACTGCGCAACGGCGCGCAGCCTCGCTGATTCTACATGATAACTCAGGTTGTTCCCTGCATTTACCCTGTTATTTATGAGGAAATTGAACATGGCCTACAGCGAAAAATTCCAGAAACTTGCCGATACCGCCCGTTCGCGGGTGGAGGAAGTGCCGCCAGAACAAGTGGACGCTTTGTTGGCCGCTGGCGCCATTGCCCTGGATATCCGTGATAAAGAAGAGCACGATGCAGATCATATCGAAGGCTCGCTACACGTCAGTCGCGGCAAACTGGAGATGAACGTCGAGGGCGCGATCCCCGACCTGAATGCCACGATTCTTTGCTATTGCAATGCCTATAACCGTGGGGCGCTATCGGCAGATACGCTGCGCAGCATGGGCTACAAAAATGCCAAGTTCATCGCTGGCGGCCTGAAAGCCTATCGCGCACTCGCTTGAGTCTTATGGGGGGCCTGGAGGATGCAGTCCATGTTCGAGCGCGAGGAAATCTGTATGCTGGAGGGCGATGCGCAAGCAGACGACACCCGAATCAGGTCGGCACATACCCCGCATGGCAATATACTCCCCCTGGGCGGGGCCGGTTGCAGCACGATTGCCGCTGGCGCAGGTCAGGATCCGGCGCGCGCTGCCAGGGTTCATTTCCTATTGGTTTTCCGATCCGGTCATGCACACGCAGAAACCGCGAAAAGCGCATGCGCCATGGCGCCAATAGTGTGTTTGCGCAACATATCCATCTCTTGAAGACGCAAGTGTGCCCACTGGCAGTGCACCGGACAGGCGGTTTCATCGGCACAGACTTTCAGCCCTAAAATGCAATGTGGTGAAGAATGACCTTCTACGGCCTCCACGACATCCAGTATATTGAGCTTCTCCGCTCCGGGCATCAGCATAAAGCCACCGCCACGGCCCTTTACCGACTCCAGCAGCCCCCGCTTGGCCAGGGTGCGAAATATCTTCGTCACGCACTGATTTGGAGTACCTAAATATTTGGCGACGTCGCGGCTCAGCACCGGCTCTCCGGGTGTCTGTGCGGCAAGATAAATGAGCCCTCGAAGGGCATATTCCGTGGCTTTGCTGAGCATCATGACAACCCTCTGAATGATTTTGTCGTATTAATCAGAAAAAACCATAGCCCATCACCAGCTTACCCAAAATCAGGGCGGTAAAGAGCAGGAAGAGGTAAGAGATAGAGTAGGCAAACATGCTCCGAGCGTACTGGTCCATCTCTTTCCCTTCGGGCATGGTTTTGAGCCGTACCGCCATTCTGACAAACCATGCGCCAGAAACCAATGCTACCGCGCCATACACCCAGTCGCCCGTGAGCACGGCCGGCACCATGCTGACCATCCCGGCCGATGACCTCATCGGT
>JAKAVW010000008.1 GCA_021827445.1 Pseudomonadota bacterium | reverse complement strand
TTTTTGTGTGTTTGTTTAACGGCTTTTTTGAATTCGGGCAGCGTGCCGATGAAGCAGCCGCGCGTGACTAGGATTTGTCCATTTTTGTTCGGATACGCAGTCAGTGTTCCGTTGGCGGACCCGACTTTTGAAACCCATAAAATCTGCGCATCGCCGGATACCCGCGCATCGCCGGATACCCGCGCATCGCCGGATACCCACGCATTGCCGTACACCCACGCATCGCCGTACACCCGCCCATTGCCGGATACCTGTGCATCGCCGGACACCCACGCATCGCCGTACACCCGCCCATTGCCGTACACCCACGCATCGCCGGACACCCACGCATCGCCGTACACCCGCCCATTGCCGTACACCCACGCATTGCCGGATACCCGCGCATCGCCGCACACCCGCCCATTGCCGGATACCTGTGCATCGCCGGACACCTGTGCATCGCCGGACACCTGTGCATCGCCGTACACCCACGCATTGCCGTACACCCACGCATTGCCGTACACCCACGCATTGCCGTACACCCACGCATTGCCGCTTTGCGAAAGATTGTTTGAGGAGGCCACATAGCCGCCCAAGCCCCCCATAGCACAGCGACCAGGGATAGTTACGAGTGCGCGAATACGCGACAAGCGGCCGTTGGACGTTTCGATAAAATCAGTAGTAATCAATTCATACTTCATAATCAAACTCCCGTAGCACTGCTGTCGCGTTCAAATGCGTATTTTCTGTGCGCTCGCGCGCTCTCGTATGGATATCTATCCATGCATCCCGCGAGTTTCCAGCCTGTGATATTGCGGGAGCGGAAGAATCGCTCGACGTTCAGCGCGGCCTCTATGATGTCTGCGGGAATCTCCTCAAGTGGAATATCTTGCCGGATATCCGCGTTACCCGCTCCGGCGACAGGCATGGATGGTGTGCGCGTGGGACGCGCACCCGCGCGCGGACTGCGCGGAAACAAAGCTTCGATTACGCGATCCATGCGGGCGACCTCGGCGGCATACAGCGCGTTCAGTTCGTCGGGATCATTTGGCAGACAACTCATGTAGCAATTCCTCGGTTGGTGTCACTCGAATTTCTACACATGTAATCCATCAACCACACCGCTGAATTATCAGCATAGTATGAGGCACCGGCCACCCAAGCATGGGTCTGGATGCCGGGACTGCACTCACTGGCACTGGGTACGCGGTGAACACCACCATTCGCCAGTATATCCGCTATAGACACGTCCATAATTCGCGGCCGATCCGTATCATCAATAAAATAGACACTGGCAATCTTTGCCATCTCCTCTATTCAAACAAACGTTTTAACTCATTTTTAATCGTCATTTGCGCCTCGATGTACGGCAACGCATCCAATGCAGCTAAATGACGTTCGCCCGTGCGCAATTGTTTCCCATTCAGCGGAATCGATTCTTCTGGCCGATCATCCTGAAACCGGACCAATTGCCCTTCCACGATTTTGTAGGTGATTTTCATGGTTGCCATCTCCTCTATGCTCCAGTAGCCGTCGCCCTCAACAGAGTCTTGGTGCGCTCGTCTTTGCGCTCTGCGCAGACGGGACAGTCGTGTGGCGCGGGGCATTCGCCAGTGATGGCCATGTACTCGTCGTGCAGTTGTGTGAACGTCTTCAAGGGCGCAGCGTCGCTCGCGTGCTCGCAGTCAGGGAACAGACTCATGCTGTTGCCCTCAAGAAATCGGTAACTGGCTTGAAAAGACCACCCACACGGATACACCAATGCGATCCGCGAATGGCAAAATCTTGTGGATCAATCTTGCGCCCCAGGTAACGCCCGATGGACTCGCGCAGTTCACGTTCGCCGAGGAAGTATGATATGGGCACCGTGATCGGCGCCTGGGTGGAGCAGTTCATCCTCAATCCTCACGGGCAAAGCACTTTGGCCGTGAGTGAAGTATAGACCAAAATGTCCCTCAAAAGTGGACATTTTGTATTTTTTTTTGGAGAGGGTAAAATCCCCTCTAACGCCATATTTCAATGGGGGTTTGGGGCCTCCCTATTGACCCGGTGCGCGACAAGCCTCGCCGTTCAGGGTGGGGAAGGATCGCGCGGGCGGCGCAGACGTGCTATAGTGGCTCCGCCAGCGAAACCCATGCTGGCCTACGGCAGGGCATGTCGGAAGTAACGCCTGTGGAGATACGAGCAGCGGTTGCGCACTCGGCCCAGGAACCCACCGAAGCGACTCCGGGGCGGCTCCATGCCACGCCTGAGCGCCGTAGGAATCTCCGGCATTCAGGCCGGGGAGGATGTCAAACTCCCGGCGTGTCAATGGCAGTCACGCGGCCTCCCTCCTGCGCCCCTCTTAGTGGTCTGATGGGGTTTCTGGCATATAACCTTCCCGTATGAGCGCTTCGCGCTGTCCGCGCTTGAGCGCAGCCCATGCGGCCCCCGATATTCTGGCTTTTGTTTCTGGAAGGCTGCCCGTAAGTAACACGTCCAATGACTCCCCTGTCACGCGCGCCACCCTAGCTACCACATCCAGCGGCATCCGGCGCTTCCCTTGCTCGTACTTTTGGTAGTTGGCCATCGGGATGCCAATAAGAGCCGCCATCTGCTGCTGAGACCACTCCTGGCGCTCCCGTATCCGGCGCAGGCGCCGGCAGAAGTCAGTGTAAAAAGTACGTCCGGTGGTCATCTTGTTATTTTGAGGCCGTTCTTTTTTCATCGGTAGCACCATTTTGGTATTGAAAATAGGACATTTTGGTTCTATGCTTATTGGCACCACAACCACACCGCGTGGCTGCATCCGAGGTGCCGTATGGTCGAACTCAAAGATTTCCGCGGAAAGATCACGCCGGAAGCCGATGTGGTTCTGGAGGCTCAGAGCCGCTGTACTGGTAAAGAGCGGCAGGAAATCGCGCGTCAGGTCTTGCATGAGTGGGCACTCCAACAAATCGCCGCCAACAGAGTACTGAACCGGCTTTTGGTCGTAGAGGGATTGGCCGGGGATTCAAAGGGAGCGCGCTCCAGGTTGGAGAGCCACTAAATGCCGTTTGTAAAACTTGATTGCGGCATACTCAACTCGACACTGTGGATAGAACCCGTAGAGCGAGACATCTTCATCACGGCGCTTTTGATGGCCGTCCCGTTTGAATTCAAGACGCCCCAAGCGCAGATCGCCGTCAATGAAATTCGAGAAACCGGATTCGTCGCTCCCCCTGGATGGTATGGCAAGGTCGAAGCTGCCGGTCCAGGCATAGTGCGCCGGGCACTCATTGAACAAGGGCCCGGAATGCTGGCACTCGCCAGACTTGGCGACCCAGATCCAGGCAGTCGCTCGCAAGCATGGGAAGGGCGCCGGCTCATACGCATTGACGGCGGCTACCTGGTCCTGAACTACATGGAATATCTACTCAAGGACTATAGTGCTGCGGAAAGAATGCGCAGACTCAGAGCCAAAAGGCGCGACGCCGTTAAGGTAACAGATGCAAATGTTACGACCGTTCCCGTAACAGACATTGATGTTACGCGAACAATGACGTATATATATACAGATGCAAATGCAGATGCAGAAAAGAATAAGAATAAGACTATGGGCTGCAAGAGCAGCCCGTCTGCCGACAGCCAACAGCTCCAAGCCTTTGCACGCCTGAAAGACCTCTATCCAAAGCGCGACGGCTCCCAGCGATGGGCAGACGGTCTCAAACATTACCGTGCAAGGCTTCGGGAGGGTTATACCCACCAGCAGATCGAAGACGGGATCGTGCGCTATGCGCGCTTCTGTCATTCGCGCGGCCTGATTGGCACCGAGCGCGTGCAGCAGGCGGCCACATTCCTCGGTACCAACAAGGGCTTCACCGAGGAATGGAATCACAAAAAACCAGTGCTCGTGAGTAGCCACGACCCCATGATGGGTGAAAACCTCACATGAATGCCGTCTTGAAAACAGCGCCACACAGTGTGGAAGCCGAGCAGGCTGTCATCGGCTCCTGTTTACTCAAGAACGAGATATACCACCAGATCCCACTGACCGCCAGCGACTTTTTTCGTGCCGATCATCGTGTCATCTGGAATGCGATCGCTGAACTCGCGTCAGAGGAAAATGCCTTCGATGTGGTCACGCTGTCTGACTGGTTGGCGGCCCGTAATGAGCTGGAAGACGCTGGCGGCTTGGCCTATCTCGCCACCGTCGCGAGAGATACGCCGACAACTGAAAACGCCATTGCGTATGCAGAAATCGTCAAAGAGCGAGCGCGGAAGCGCGCAGCGCTGGCAGTTCTGTCTGACGCGATGAATGCGCTACATGGCGCGGAGGACACCACCGAAGTCGCTGGTGTTTTGAGCGCGAAACTCGAAAATCTAACCACCTCTGGCGGTGATTTGAGTTTCCGTGCCGTTCTGGGGCGCGGGTTCCGTGCGATGCAGGAAGCCATTACTCGCCGCGAGCAAGGGGACGGTCTCCGGTTTGGGCTCCCTGCGCTAGATCACGCGCTTGGAACACTCTGGGGGCCGAGACTGGTTATTCTGGCTGGGCGCCCATCCACTGGGAAGACCGCCCTAGCGCACCAAATGGCGATGGTGGGCGCGAAACGCGGATTGGTGATTGGGAAGATTGAGTTGGAAATGGGCGCCGAGGAGATCGCGCACCGATCTCTTGCGTTCGCCTATGGAGTTAATGTCACCCACATCGCTCAAGGGGAACCAGACACGCGCCGCGCCATTATCACCAAAGCCGCGGAGCACAACATTCGTGATTACCCGATTTACGTGGATGAGCATGCCTTTACGGTTCCGGAAATCTGCGCGCGCATTGCAGAATGGCATCGCAAGTATGCAATCCGTCTGGCCATCGTGGACCACCTACAGCTCGTTTCCGTGCCTGGGGACAATCGTGCACAGGGATTGGGGCGCGTTACCCGTTCGCTTAAGCTACTTGCGAAACGCATCAATACACCGATCATGCTGCTGTCCCAATTTAACCGCGCCAACGCCAAAGAGAGTGCCAGACCGCGCCTGGACGGGCTGCGGGATAGCGGCGAGATTGAGCAGGACGCAGATGTCGTGATTGCTCTGCATGGGGACTTGGATGCCGACCGTAACGGTGACCGATCCGTCGAGATAGGACTGCTCAAAAACCGCGGGGGCCGCGTAGGGTGGCTGGACCATCACCATTTTATGTTTCGTGGCCGTATACAGCGATTCGACGAACTGGAGAGCACTGATGGACCTATTGAGCGACCAAGTTATTCAAGCGGAACAGACCGCGCAACAGGAGAAACGTAAATGCGTCTGGAACTACATTCAGCACACGATGCCGGACCTGGCAACCCTGTTGTTGGACCTCCAGGCAGCCGGCTTCAAACCTTTCATCCCGCCGGAAACGGTGGACGCTCTCGCGGCAATTGCGATCTCTGTGACCGCTACGACAGCGCGTTAAATAACGGCATCTGCGATGAATGTCGCAGCCGCTTTGCTGTCTGCGAGGACATGCCATGAGCCATGAGTTAACCCGTACATGTGACGCCTGCGGCACATTGCTCACCCCGCGCACTCGGAGTGGGCGTTGCCGTGCTTGCAACCACATGAAATATCGGAAGAAATCGCGGCTCAAGTCCGTAACGCCGCACTGTCTCGCCTGCCACGAGGCGATGACTAGGATGGCGCCAGATGGCCTCTGTGGCGCATGTCGGGCCACCCTTCTCGATGAGACCGGCACATGAAAATCATTTTGCAGCCCGATCCAATCCTTGGCTGCGTCTGTGATCCGATCGCGGCCAGCGAATACTCTCGGTGGAGGCGCATAGGCATCGAGATGCTGCAGCTTATGCACGATCGAAATGGCATTGGACTTGCGGCCCCACAGGTAGGGCTGCTGTCGCGCTGTATTGTGGTTTCCGTATCCGGCATCGAGTTTGTGGCCATTAACCCAATGATTATCTGGCGCAAGGGTCGTATGGGCGCTAGGGAGGGTTGTCTGAGTGCCCCCGGGAAACTCGTGCGCGTGGATCGCGCAGAGAGTATTCGCCTCGTCTACATCACCACCATCCGCGGGTCACCACACGAGCGCCGCGCCCGCGGTCTTTTGGCGCGCGTCATTCAGCATGAAGTGGACCATCTGGACGGGATTTGCAAGGTGAAATGATGGATACCAAGCGCTGCTCCTCGTGTGGAGAGTGGAAAAACTACGACGACTTTCCGATCTTCAGGTATGTCCGTGGGGGGGTGCATGCTGGGCGTCATTGCTGGGACTGCTACCGGCGCCATCGCGCCGAACGTCATGCGCGTAGCCGACGCACACCTACGATTGCTGCTGGGCGTGGCTGGGGATACGTTTGATGCAAGCCATCCACACCTTCCGGAGTGCCTCTGAGCGCGATGACATCGTCAGAAAACTGTGCCAACTGCCCATCCCGCGTGACGGCTTCGATCTTTTCATCCGACGCCACAAGGTGCACCGCACCCCTGAGCAGAATAAGCGCTTGCAGTGGCTCTGTGGACTGCACGCTGGTTGGCTGAATGCCAAACGCCTTGAATTTATTGCCGCTGGCACCCTCCCGAAATTCTTTCCTGCAACCGACAGGGATGCGGTGCGCCACCAGATTTTCAACCCCTCCTACTGTGGCACCGATAGCAGCACCAAGCCATCCAAGATGGACATGGCAGATGCCATTACGCGCTATCAGGTGGATCTCCAAGAGTTGGGTATCGAGATTCCTGAGAAGGCGCCAGACGACGAGGAGGTGTGGTAATGCGCCGCGCCATTGGTAACATGACGAAGGCCGACCGCGCGAGGTTTGCTAGGTTGCAGTTGTTTGGGTGCATTGCGTGCCGCCTCCTCGACCAGCCTGGGACTCCGGGAGACATCCATCACCTCACGGACTGCGGTCAGCAGCTCGGCCATGAGGCCACGATTTGTCTGTGTCCTTATCACCACCGCGGCTACCCCAGTTCTGAGGGATGGTGCAAAGGACCCTCCCTGGCCGATAACAAGACGGCCTTTGTGCACACCTTTGGCACTGAGAAACAGTTGCTCGCAATATCAAACACCCTGATGGACATACATCCATGTTGACCGGTATGTGTGTGGCGGTTGCCTTAACAGCAGCGCAGTGTCGCGCGCTGCGCATGGCGGAGGACATTGGTGGGAACCCCCTCGCTGCGCTGGTGTGGGTCGAGTCTAGCTTCTGTGCACACAAACACAATCTGAGAAACCGCTCAGTGCATGGCTGCGCGCAGATGAATGAACAGGCCGTGAGATCGGTCTATGGCCATCCCGTTGCGGTCTGGGTTCTGACCTACGACAACCCCGTCAACATGGTGCTCGCCGAGAATTACCTCTCACGCTGCGAGCGTATTTTCGGGTGGCCCGATGCATTGGCTGCCTACTACTGGGGCATCCCGCATGCTCGTTATATGACTCATCGGCAGCGTGTTGACGATCCCTATACACAAGCCGTTCTGCACAAGCTGGAGGTGCTCCGTGGGTAGACGCTGGACCGCCCACGAGGTGGCGCACCTGCGCAGGGCGACCGCTGGCGTCAAAGATGCGGGGCGCCGCAACAAATACGGGGCCGTCCGCATGAGATCGGATGGCTATACCTTCGACAGTAAGGCGGAATTGGCCCGATACGCGCAACTCAAGTTGATGCAGTATGGCGGAGGGATTGGAGAGCT
This sequence comes from Pseudomonadota bacterium, assembly GCA_021827445.1. Taxonomy (GTDB): domain Bacteria; phylum Pseudomonadota; class Gammaproteobacteria; order Acidithiobacillales; family Acidithiobacillaceae; genus Acidithiobacillus. The sequence continues at coordinate 16,866 of JAKAVW010000008.1, read as the reverse complement.
ACTGGTGCACCGACCGTTCGAGCTCATCGTCAACGGAATCGTGATCTCCAAGTACATCGCCGATTTTTGCTACACAGGTGCCGATGGCAAGTGGGTGATTGAAGACGTTAAAAGCGTGCCGACGCGCACACCCAGTTACCGGCTCAAGAAGCGGCTGATGCTGGCCCTTTATGGCATCGAGATTCAGGAGATCATGGCGTGCCCGAAGTAGATATTATTCTCTCGATCCTCGGGCCGAATCGGCCGACTTTTACTGGGGGCACGGGAGGGGGTGAGCTTACGCCTGAGATGGTGCGTGGCGCGCTGGGGATGGTGCGGGATGCCGATGCGGCCAGTCTGCTGTATGCGAAGGTCTGTGGGGAGGTCAATCTGTCTGAAATGGAACGGCGACTATATCCACGATGGCTTGCGAGAGTGGCCGCAGACGATAGGGATTGGCAGACTCCCGGTGCGCAGCCGGTGCCTGCGGTGATGGTCAAGATGCTGCGTATGGTGCTCCTCGAATACCTCGTACCCTCGCGCTGTCCGCGCTGTTCTGGACGCAAAACAACGTACCACCGCGCCTCCAAGACTGATGTACCGTGCTATCGTTGCCATGGGCGCGGGGAATTGCCGCTGAAAGAGTCAGAACGTGCGCAGTACGCCGGTATTCCGATGCCCGCATGGCACTCTCGTTGGAGCCTGCATTATCGGCGCCTACACGCTTGGTTGGACGAACTGTACGCATCCGCTGCCGCCGATTTATACCGCGCATTGCGGTAACGTGTCTGCGGTACCACTTCTACGCACCAGCCAATTTTTTTGGTATCTTGATTGCCAAGAATGGCAATCCTGCGCGCAGCGCTAGACTTTCTTGCAGGACTCAGGAATGCACGCCCCTCTTTATTTGTACTGCGTAGAAATCTGCGATCCAGACCATGGCTGTACCGTGCATACCATTCCCCATGCCGTGCTGGCGAAGTCCAAATGGGACGCTGTCCGAGCCATAGTGGAACATTATGGGTTCACCCGTGCGTGGCCTCTGCGCGCGCGCGAGGTGTTCTCTGCGGCGCCGCTTGCTACGCAGCGGGTATAGAACAACGGCAGTTCGCAGCACTTCCAATGCTGTAGATGCAGGTTCAAATCCTGCTGCCCGCTCCAATTACCACCCCGGTGGCTTCGGCTGCCGGGCGCGGGGCCTCTCGGGAGGCCCCAGCTTTGTAATCCGTTCCGAACGCATTGGGCGCTGGAACAGACGTACCCCAGTGGGATGCTTACAGCGTACTACGGGGATGTGAAACCTCGGTGCAACCTCACATCGGGGTAGGCCGTCCTACTGCGTGGACGGTTGGGGCGCGACAAAGCCATAAACGGCGCCCCACTTCTTTTCGTGAACGCTGGGCGCGAGGACAAACGATGGATTGCGAAGTGCAGGGGTGCCGAAATCTGGGAACGATTGAGACGAACGATGGCTTGCTGCTGTGCCCCAGTCACGCCGAGCAGGGGATATTCCTACCCCAGTTTGCCGCAACGCCAGAATCCGACGCACAGTGCGAATGCGATGTGTGCCTGGCGCGCCGCAAAACAGCCGTTGCCGTCTATCGTGCAGCTATGGCATTGATTTAACAGGAGAATTTGTATATGAGCACGCAGCCTGGTATTCAACCGGCACAGCAAGACAGTTACGGCCATCCCGTGATGGCGCTCGTCACTGCGGGTCTCGGAACCTACACGAGCCAACGCCTGAATACGTTGGACCAACTCCTGCAGGTCGTTGTGAATATCACCGCGCTCGCTGGGACTAGCCCCACCCTGACCGTCACGATTCAGGGCGTGGATTCGGCGAGTGGTCAGCCGTTCACTCTGTTGGTCAGTGCGGCCCTAAACGCCGTTGGCATTACTGTGTTGCAGGTTGCGCCCATGCTGGCGGCTTTGGCCAACTTGGTGGGCGCCGCGATTGTGCCGCGCGTGGTGGAGATACAGGCCGTTGTCGGTGGCACCACGCCCGCTGTTACTGCGACCATTGGCTACCGCACGTTTCCCCTGACGAATCCGTCTCCCATTAACCCGAATGTCCAGTAAATCGGACATCTGAGACCGCGTTACAAAACCTCGGGCCCTATACCGAAGTCCCGAGCACAGGAGTGACCCATGAGTTGGACCGTACAGAGGACTATCAAGATCAATGATGGGAACGTTCGGGGCGCCATTATCGCCGCGATCAACGCCATCGAATCTGTGCCGCGCGCCGCGGCTGCGCAGCTGAATGCCGCCAAACGTGCGGCTGAGGCGTGTGCTTCTGCTATTGAATGCAAACCCGGAAAGGTGGTGTGGATATCACTGGGCGGCCACGACGACAGCGATCTCAATGTATCAATCAGGAGCGGATATTGACATGAAACCGGAATCACACTTTCACCGCGGACACCAGCGTGTCGCCGGCGGCAAGATGCACCTAGACATCGAAAAGGGCGGTTTGCACCGCAGTCTCGGCATCCCCGAGGGAGAGAAAATCCCCAAGGCAGAGATCGAGAAGGCCACGCACAGCGCCAACCCGAGAGAGCGTAAACAGGCCGTGCTCGCCGAGAACATGGAAGGATGGCACCACAAATGAAGATGGAAGACGTATTTCACGGCGCGCACGAGCGCGTTCGCAAGAGCGGCCTGGTGGGTCCCGAAAAGTCCGCCAATAGCGGCCTGGCGGAAGCTGCGCGCATGCGCGTGCCCAAAGAGGAACGCGCCGAGATCAGGGAGCCAAAGGTACGCCGTCCGGAAGTGCCCAAGATGCACGCGCCCAAAGCCTTCAAGATGGCGCCCGAACCCAAGATGCCCAAAGCCCCAAAGGGTCCGAGGGGTGGTGGTGTTCCGCGTGAGCTGAAAGGCAAGATCGCGCTGCCCCCAGGTGAACAGGCTTACATTCCCTCCGATGCGGAATATCCATGAAGCGGGAGCCGTTACCGATCCAGGTCAGGATGGTCGAGGTCCTGCAGGCAATCGAGGGGGCCGAGAAGATTGCCAAGCGGAACCTGGGGCGACGCCTGATTCACACCCTGGTGCGTCTCTACACCCTCCGGGACATTCTGAAGCGTCAAATAGCAAAGATGCCGTATGAGCTAGCCTTCACCAGTGCAGCAACTGCGTGATCTCGCGGCTAGTCTCGAAAAGCACGCGGGCGCGCTAGCAGAGTTCCTGAAAGCCAATGAAGAAGCTCAATCCGAAACAGCAGAAGTTCGTTCAGGAGTATCTGAAAGACCTGAATGCCACGCAGGCGGCGATTCGAGCGGGCTACTCAAAGAAGACGGCCTACTCGATCGGGCAGCGCCTGTTGAAGCATGTTGAGGTTAAGGCCGCCGTTCAAGCCGGACAAAAAAAGGCAGCCGAGGGTGCTGAAGTCACCGTCGAGTATGTAATCAAGAATTTGCGGCAGCTCGCAGAAGACGCGATGTCACACGCGGATCGCATGAATGCCAACCGCAGCCTGGAATTGCTGGGCAAGCACGTCGGGGCCTTCACCGAGAACATCAGCGTTCGCGGGAATCTCAGCGGTTTGTCAGATCAAGACATTGAGTGCCGTATAGAGGAGAAACTGCGTGCCCGATCTGGAACTTCTAGCACTTCTTGAGGAACGGGAACGTCGCAAACAATTGAATAAACTGGCCACGTATTTTCCGGATACGGGGCCGCTACGGCGCGAGCTTTATCAACGGCACATGCGGTTTTTTGAGCTCGGTGGTCGCCACCAGCCAGGACCCGAATGCTCCCTGGGCTGCACGGGTGCACCGCACCGCGAGCGCTTGTTTATGGCAGCCAACCGCGTAGGCAAAACCGAGGGCGCCGGCGGCTTTGAGTTGACGTGTCACCTGACGGGGCGCTATCCAGTTTGGTGGCGCGGGATGCGCTGTACTCACCCCGTAGATACATGGGCGAGCGGCACTACCAAGACCGGTGTGCGCGATATCCTGCAGTTGAAGCTGCTGGGAACGGCCGATATTGGGCGCAGAGAACTGGTTGGGACCGGCCTGATTCCTGGCCGAGACATTCTGCGGATTATGCCCTGGCATGGCGTTCCCGGGTTGGCAGAATCCGTGGTAGTGCGCTCTCAATTTGGCGGCGAAAGCGTCTTGTCGTTCAAGGCGTATGAACAGGGCCGCAAGAGCTTTGAGGGCACGAGCAAGCACGTTGTGCTGCTGGATGAGGAATGCCCCCTAGCAATCTACATCGAGGCATTGACGCGCACGATGACGGTCAATGGGCACGTCTTGATGACGTTCACGCCCTTGGAGGGTTTGACGCCGCTAATCCTCGAATTTCTGCCGAACGGCAAGCTGCCGAAATGACCCCATGCCAACCACAAGGGTGGGTCGAGAAGTCGGCCGATAACGCAATACAGGCGGTCGTTTATTTAACGATAACTGGAAAACAGCCGAAATGACGCGCGCAGTGGTGATGGCGAGCTGGAACGACGTTCCGCACCTAACCGCCCAGCAAAAGGCCGACATGCTGGCGAGCTACCCGCCGCACCAGCGCAAGGCGCGCAGCGAAGGCATCCCGCAACTGGGTTCCGGAGCGATCTACCCGCTGGACGAGTCCGAGTTTCGGGTTACGCCCTTTCAACTGCCGAAGCACTGGCCGCGTGCGTATGCCCTCGATGTAGGTTGGCGCCGCACCGCAGCGTTATGGGGAGCCTGGGACCGCGATACCGGCGTTTGTTACCTCTACAGCGAGCATTATCGCGGGGAAGCCGAACCGGCCATCCAAGCGGCCGCCATTCGAGCCCGCGGAGCCTGGATTCCGGGGGTGGTGGATCCTTCGGCACGTGGCCGAAACGCCATAGACGGTGCGCGGCTGCTGGAGATGTTAACCGACTTGGGGCTTGTGCTCACCAAGGCTGTCAACAGTGTGGAAAGCGGACTTTTTGATGTCTGGCAGAAGCTGTCGGCTGGCCAGATCAAGGTGTTTTCTAACCTGGAAAATTTCTTTACCGAATACCGGCTTTACCGGCGTGACGAAAAAGGCGCCGTGGTGAAGCAAAACGATCACCTCATGGATTGCCTGCGTTATCTCATCGTGAGCGGCTATGCGGTGGCGCAAATCCCGCAAGCCCCCACGCGGGCGCGTCCTGTGCGCAGCCTGCGCGATTCGACCGGAGTGTAAATGAGCGATCAGATTGAGAATCCGACTCTTTCGCGTGCTTCCAGCCAGGGCACTTCCCTTACGGATGGCCTCGCTGTTGCGCTCCAATCCAAGTTTGAGAGCTGGAAAGCAGCGCGCGTGCTCTATGAGCAGGAGTGGTTGACCGATCTGCGCCAATACCTGGGTGAGTACGACCCGGCGCTCAAGAAGCGCCTGGATCCTAATCGTTCCCAGGCCAACATCCGCAACACGCGCAGCAAGGTTCATTCCCTGGATGCGCGGATGATGGACATGCTGTTTCCGGCCGGCGGCGATAAGAACTGGGGAATCAAGCCCACGCCGATGCCGAACATGGTGGAAGAAGCCGTCAAGATGGTCAGTCAGGCCGTTTTGCAAAAGGCGGCGATCATCGAAAACCAAGCGTATAACCCGGACGGTGCGCCGCAGATGGACGCGCCCATCACTACCGGCATGGGCGCGCAGCTTGCGTTGCCGCCGATAGCCATGATTCCGCCGCCCGCTCGCCCGACGCTGCTGCAGAAGCTCATCAAAAAGCTGCTCGGCAAGTCGGAGGCCGACGAACTGGAAGACGGTATTTCGGAATACGTGATGCGCGACGCGCGCGAACGCTGCGAACGCATGTCCAAGACCATCACGGAACAGTTGGATGAGTGCAAATATGCACTCATCTGCAGAGCGGCCCTTCATGCCGGCAACCTGTTTGGGACGGGCGTCATCAAGGGACCGCTCGTCGAGGTGCGTGAACAGGGGCACTGGAGCGTGAGTAAGACATCTGGTGGGGAAGTGGCCACCTACACAGGCAAACAGACCACCAATCCCTATGTCGAGTTTGTGCCGATCTGGGACATTTTCCCAGACATGACGGCGACGGACATCAAGCACACGGAGGGTATTTTCCAGCGCCATGTCATGACGAAGCCGGAACTATTGAAACTGGCTCGGCGTCCGGATTTCAACTCTGCGGCCATCTACAGTCACATGCAGGCGCAGCCGAGCGGCGATGCGACGCCGCTCTGGTACGAGAGCGTCATGCGCGCAATCAACCAGAAGACCACGCGCACGGACCTGCCAAACCGTTACCAGCTATTGGAATATTGGGGCTTCGTGGACGGCGAGGATCTCAAGAACCTCGGCTTGGAAGTCGGCGATGACCCGCGCGTAGCGTTTGAGGCCAACGTGTGGATTCTCGGCAACCGCGTAATCAAGGTCGCGCTCAATCCGTTTGACGCGAAGGTGCGGCCGTACCATTTTTATTACTGCGATAAGGACGATTCTGGCGTATTCGGCATCGGGATCCCGCGCATCATGCGCGATTCGGATGCGGTCTTTCAGGCGTGTATCCGCGCGATCGTGGACAACACCGCCATGGCGGCCGGCCCGATGTTCGACGCCTGTGTGGACCTTTTGGCGCCAGGCGAAGACCCAGACATCATTGCGCCATTCCGGGTGTGGCATCGCAAGTCCACGGATGGTGGGAATCCAGCTATACGCCCCATTCCGGTGCCCAATGTGTCACCGGCACTCATGGAAATTGCGGCATTTTTCAAGCAGCTCGGGGATGAAGCTACGGCCGTCCCGGCCTACCAGTACAACGCACAGACCAGCGGGATTGCCAAGACAGTCGGCGGCCTGTCCATGATTATGGGCGCCAGTAATGTCGCGATCAAAGATACCGTACGGAACTTTGATGACGGCATTACGGTCGGGCTGATCCAGGGCATGTTCGAGTGGAATATGCAATTCAACCCGGACCCCATGATTAAGGGAGACTACTGCGTCGAAGCGCTGGGCGCGACTTCCCTGGTTGCCAAAGAATTGCGGGCACAACAGCTCGAAGCTCTGGCGGCTGGCACCATGAATGGCGCCGACGCCCCCTATGTGAACCGCCGCGAACTGCTGCGTGAACGCTTCCTGTCGCTCGACATTGACCCAACACAATTCCTATTTACGGACGAGGAAATGGTGGCACACGTCGAGAAGATGCGTGCCATGTTCCCGATCAACCCGGAAATCCTGCAATTCATGCTGAAGCAGCAGGGCTTGCAGATCGAGGCCCAGAAGACGCAGGGAGAGTTGCAGATTCAGTCGCGCGAAGCCGCGGTCAAGGAAGCCGAGGAACGGCTGAGAGAACAAGTGTCCATGTTCGAGCTGCAACAGGCTGCGCTCGCGAAGGCCAAACAAGAGATCATGCTCCGAGACAATCTATGATCCAAGATGGCTACAAATACGAATACGACTCAGCATTGATGTTGGTGCGTTCTCAGCCGGACCTCAAGGAAACCGTGCTGCGTCTCCTGAGGGCGCGCTATGAGCTCTGCAAAGAACAGGTCGTGGACCATCCAGAGCTCGCACTAGCTGCCTATGAGTTGCGGGAAGTGATGGCGGACCTGCGTGCGCCCGAATTTCGCAAGCCGGACCGCGCCGATGGGTGAGGTGGTGGACTTGCCCGGTCCGCGATCCGTCACGGTTTCGGAAGCGGTCGTGTACGTGTGCGACTGCGGGAATATGCAATTTCTGATGCTGGAGGACGGCGCCATTTTGTGCCCCGTCTGCCGGTCCGTACTGCAAAATTTAAGGATGAGCGTAGAACCGCCCGAGTTACCGCCGGCGGCGTAGGCGCTCAACCGCATCACTCCGGCCCCGACAGGCGAGCCGGCAAGCAACCCAACCCAGGACCCTTACCATGACAAGCGTCGCCCAAGAATGCAACGCGCTGACGCCGGTTCAAAACGGCAAGCAGTTGCAAAACATCCTGGCCAGCATTCTGACGGATTTGACTGCCATCGCCGCTGCTCTCAAAGACATCACGGCGCAGATGGATACAAACCTCGTGGCTGGCCATCCCTACAGTGTCGCGGCCAACAACCCGAACCTGACCACAACGGCGTAAGCCGCAGAAAGATTCAGTGGATATAACGCCGGGATCTGCCGGTTTTTTTGCGCCCATCCACGAGGACGCGCAGGAAATCGCTGTCGCCGACATTACCCCCGTGGAGTATGTATGCCTGATCCGATTCAGACGACGGAAAAAGACGAGTTTGACCAAGCCTTTGATGTGGAACCGACGGCCTCATCCGATGCGCCGGGTAACGCAGATGCGGAAGCCGAAGCCAAAGCGAAAGCTGAGGCCGACGCCAAAGCGGCTGCCGATGCCAAGAGCGCGGAAGAAAAAGCCGCAGCCGACAAAGCGGCTGCCGAGCAAGCGGCCGCTGCCGCAGGAGGTCAGCGAGGGGATGTCATTGACTGGAAAGCCCGTTTTGATGAACTGCAACACTCGACAGATAGCTGGAACGGCCGACTGAAGGCTTCGGCCGTCCGTGAAAAGGAATTGCAGGCACAGTTGGAAAAAGCGAATGCTGATCTGGCTGCTGCCAAGAAGCCGCCGGAAACGGACAATCTGGACTCCGATCTCGCGCTCCAAAAAGCGATGGAGGAATATCCGGATGTCATGAAGCCGGTAGTGAACAGACTGAAAGCCCTGGGCGACAAGCTCAAGTCCGCCGAAGAACGACTGGAGAAAGCCGCGAATAGCGCACCCCTCCAGCAAAAGGTGGATCAGCTCGAAATCCAGGCCCACATGAAGCGCATAACGGATGTGCACCCCGACGCAATCCCGATCGCCGAATCCAAAGAGTTCGGTGAGTGGGTGCAGGCGCGACCGGCTCATCTACGCAAGGCGTATCAGTCCATCTATCAATCCGGAACGTCCGACGAGATCAACGGCATGCTCACCGACTACAAATCCTCACGCGATTCAGGGACGTCCGCCGCAGCCAAAGCCGCTGCCGATAAAAAGGCAGCCGACGAAAAAGCCGCCGCGGATGCCAAAGCCGCGGAGGAAAAGAAACGCCAAGAACAGCTCAAAGCCGCGGGTGCGGTGCGTGCGGGCGGTGGAGCACCACCGGCCGCGGCGCCCAACCTGGATGATTTTGACGCTGGCTGGAACGAAAGCCCATAAAATCAAAGGAGGGTCGCTCCCATGAGTACCCTAACTACCTACGGCAGCATATCCCCGCGTACTGCGGCCTATGCTGTCAAACAACTGCTCAAGCGCGCGATCCCGTATCTCGCCATTGAGCGCTACGGACAGGCGTATCCGCTGCCCCGTAACAAGACCGACGTGGCCAAGTTCCGTCGGTACAACTCCATCCTCCTGGCGACTACGCCTCTGACCGAAGGCACCACGCCGGCGGGTCAGGCGATGACCAACACCGACTACACGGCGACCCTTTCTCAGTACGGCGATACCATCGAGATCTCCGACCTGATCGAGGATACGCACGAAGACCCGGTGCTGTCGCAGGCCATGGAAATCCTGGGTGAGCAGGCTGCGCAGACCATCGAATCCATCCGGTTCGGTGTGCTCGAAGCCGGCACCAACGTGTTCTATGCCAACGGCGCCAGCCGTGCTGTGGTGAATACGCCGATCACGCTCGCTTCCCAGCGGCTGATCACGCGCTCCCTCAAGGCGCAGAACTCGCGCAAGATCACGAAAGTGATCAAGTCCACCCCGGACTTCGCCACGGAGCCCGTCCCGGCTTCGTATGTGTGTCTGTGCCACTCCGACGCCGAAAGCGATATCCGCAACATGCCGGGCTTCACCCCGGTGGAAAAGTACGGAACGCTGACGCCGTGGGAGAACGAGATCGGCAAGGTGGAGGATGTCCGCTACGTCTATTCGAGTCTGTACTCGTCTTTTGCGGCCGCAGGCAGTGCGACCCTGAACGGCATGTACTCGGCCGGTGGTGTAAATGTGGACGTGTATCCGTTCATCTTCCTCGGCCAAGACGCCTTCGGGCTGGTGCCGTTGAAGGGCAAAAACGCGGTCACCCCGATGGTGGTCAACCCGACCCCCTCGGACAGTGATCCGTTGGCGCAGCGCGGACACGCCTCCTGGAAGACCTACCAGGCGACGACCATCCTGAATCAGGCATGGCTAGCGCGTCTGGAAGCCGGCATCACCGCTGCCGCCTAAGCGGTAGGTGAACTTCACCAACCCTGAGTGGGGCGTCACGCGACGCCCCACTTTCTTTTTGGAGTTTGTATGTCACAAAAATCTTCGGACGAAGTGAAAGCCCTGACCAAAGCCGATCTCGCCGCCTACGCGGCCGAGGAATACGGCATCAGTCTCGATCAACGTAAGTCTGTGGCCGCTATGCAGGCCGATTTCGAGGCGGCTACCGTCAACATCCCCACCCCCCCGAACGGCGCACCTGGCATCGAACCGGAGGTAACAGAGGATAACCGCAGCGACGGCAAACCGGGAGGGGGGGATTTCGCGCCCGGAATTTCGCCCGCCGTCATTGATGAAAAGAATCCCCAGAAGACGAGCCGTCCCGGCGAACCGCGCATGTGGGTCACCATCCACAACGGTGCGGGCCCGGATGGAGAAAACGACGTGTTTGTGGCCGTCAATGGCCGCAATTTCGTCATCCAGCGCGAGAAGAAAGTTCCGTTGCCGGTTCAGCATCTCGAAGTGCTGGAGCACGCCGAGGAAACGGCCTATCGGCAAATGGAGATCAATGGCAAGAAACGGCGCGCACCGTTCAAGCGTCGCGTCTACAACATGACGGTCCACGGTCCAGTCCTGGAATAATCCATGGCCAATTACACCGACACCACCATGATGACGGAGCTTCGGGCCGAGTGTCCGAATGCTCCGGACATCGTGCTCCAGAACGCGCTGCGCTGGTGCTGTCGGGATTTTTGCAACCGCACCACGCTGTATCGGCAGGCATTGACAGCCATCAATCTGGTGATTAACCAGCAGTCCTATGCGATTGCGTATCCCACTGATTTGGAGCTCGTGGCGCTGGTGAGCGCGCAGCAGAATGGGCTGCCGCTCGACATCGAGCGTTATCAGGACATGCAGGCACTCAATTACAACTGGCAGTCGCAGACGGGCCAGAACCTGCTGGCCGTCTTTATGCTGGATAGCGGCGATATCGGCGTGTTTCCACTGCCTGGCAACGCTAACGCCATCCAGTACCCACTGAATCTGTACGCCGCGCTGCGGCCCACAGCGAACTCAGCGACCTTCCCAGCGGTTCTCGAAACCGATTGGCCCGAGACCATCCGAGCCGGCGCACTGATGCACCTTCTCGAACAGGTCAATCAGCCGTGGACCGACCTCCAGATGGCGCTGGAAAAGCGCGCGCTCTACCTCAGCGGGCGTGCCGATGCGGCCATCCAGATGGCCCGCGGCTTCAGTACGCAGCCCAAGATCGCGCGCGTGCCTTTCTTTGCCGGCAACGATCCCGGTTTCTCCGGCGACGATTTCTGGTGAGGTGAGTCATGGCCACACTGACTGGGCGCACGATTCTCGGCTGGGTTTCCACCCTCCTGAACGATCCCAACAACATCACCTGGACGCTGTCTGAGCTGCTGAACTGGCTGAATAACGGCCAGCGCGCGTTAGTAACGCTGCGCCCGGATGTGTCCGTCAGCATTGTACCGCTGCAACTTGTTGCCGGTACCCTCCAAACCCTCCCAACCAACGCGCACCGAGCCATTAAATTCACGCGCAATATGGGCGCCAATGGCGCGACGCCCGGGAACGTCATTCGACAGATTGCTGGGGATGTGCTGGATCGCACGGTGCCGGACTGGCATACCGGCGCAACGGTGCCTGCGAATGCCGTCGTCTCGAATGTGATCTACGATGGGCGGTTCCCCAAGGAATTTTACGTTTTTCCTCCGCAACCCGCCGTAGGACCGGCTCAGATCGAGGTCATTATTTCAGTCGCCCCAACCGATGTCACGATGACTGGCGTCAATGGTGGCGTTGCGGACAGCGTGATTTCGGTAGATGACATCTGGGCTCCTGCGCTCATGGATTATGTGTGCTTCCGCGCGCTCAGCAAGGAATCGGACGTACAGGCCGTGCCGAAGGCGGCACAATACGCGAGCGCGTTCCTGGGCGCCACGCGAGCCGATCTCCAAGCGGTCCTCACCACTCAAGCCAAGCCCGGCGAAACTCCCGCCAACAATCCCTTCCAGAACGGCTAAGCCATGCTGATACGCCTCACTGCGTTCGGGGGTGGTGTCCCACGAATCAGCCCCGAGCTTATTCCTGCGCCGAATGGCCAGATCGCGCAAAACGCCAATCTGTTGAGCGGCAAGCTGAACGGCCTTAACACCAATACCGCCATTCAGGCCGCAATCGCGAGCTGCAAGTCCATCTTCAATCTCAACGGCTCGTGGCTGCAATGGACGCAGGATGTGGATGTGTCCCTGTCACCGCTGGCTGGAGACACCAGCGGACGCATCTATTTCAGCGGCAACGGCGCGCCGCAGATGACGGACTTTGCCGACGCTACCACGGGCGTTGGCACCCCCCCGATTCTCACCTACACGCTGGGCGTTCCGATGCCAGCGAATGCCACGGGCGCAGTCTCGCCCATCACCGGCACCATTTCAGGCGCCTCCGCCAATCCAGTCAGCGGCACTTCTTCGGTGACGAACTATCCCTGTGTCGGCGATCCGGTCGTTATCACCGGGTCCGTTCGGTGGCGCGGTTTGGCGTCGAGCCGGTACAACACCGGGGTGACCCTCAGTATGGTTCGTGACGGCACCACCACCGTCGGCACCAAAACCATCCAGATATCGGGAGGAGGGATCACGGGTGAGCCGGAATGGAACACGACCACCACCAGCTTCAACTTTACCGATACACCGGCCGCAGGCAATCACAGCTATTCCCTGATGCTGGCGTATCTGGATATGAGTCTGCCAGGCGCGATTGCCGTCACGGAGTCCATGACGGTGCTCCAGCAAAGCCTGACGGTCACGCTGAACAGCACCACCGGGTTGGTAGTGGGCGATTACCTGGTGATCACCGGTATCCAGGGATTGCCGCAGCTCAATGGCACATTTCCGATCCAGAGCATCAGTGGGAACAATGTGATTGTGCCTACCACCAGCACCGGTGGCGCCTACGTGAGTGGTGGCAACTGGACGGTCCAATACAACAGTGCGGATCAGGTAGCGGAGACACGCTATTACGTGATGACCCAGGTCGAGACGCTCGAAGGGATCACCATGGAGGGCCCACCGAACTCCCCTATCGGGCCGCTGACTGTTTATCCGATGGAACCCGTGGTGCTGAACCTGCCGGCGCGCAGCAACGCCAATATCACCGCACTCAACCTCTACCGCACCAATCCCAACAACTCCAGCACCGAAGAATTCCAGTTTGTGACGCAGCTAGGATATCCGTGGGCTGCAACCTATACCGATGTGGCCGACGCTTCGACGCTCGGTGAAGTCTTGTCGAGCGCCGATTACGACGCGCCTCCAACCAATCTGGTGGGTCTCACAACGCTCCCGAATGGCGTCATCGCCGGATTCTATGACAATGTGCTCTGTCCGAGTATGCCGTATCTGCCGCACGCCTTCCCGATTGAATATCAGATTTCCGTCGAGGAGACCATCGTGGCATTACTGCCGTTTGGCGGTGTGTCGGTGGCGATCCTCACCAATGGCCATCCCTACATGGTCGAGGGCAGTGACCCGTCGCAATACGTGACGCAGCGGCTCGAAGCCACATTCCCGTGCGTGTCCAAGCAAAGCGCTGTGGATATGGGGTATGCCGGCATCTATGCCACCAACGAGGGTCTCGTGTTGGTGGATCTGGAGAGCGGTGTGGATATCATGACACGCGACCTCTGGACACCTGAGCAGTTCGCCGCCCTCAATCCCTCCACATTCATTGCCGGGCGCAGCCACGACCGCTACGTGTTTTTCAATGCGACGGGTGGCTTCATGTTCGATCCCAAGGAACCGCGGGCTCGGCTCGTACAACTGAATTTCGTGGCGACCGCGGCTTGGACCGATATCAATACCGGTGATCTCTATCTGGTCGTGGGCGGAGAGATTGTCAAATTCGATGACGACAGTGCCGCGACGCAGCAGACCTATTCGTGGACGAGTCCCGAGTTCGTGAGTGAACAGCCTAGTTGGATGTCTGCCATCCGCGTGCGCGGAGATTTCAGTGCCGGTGGACCGACCATCACCCTCTTTGCGGACGGCAACCAGGTGTCTTCGGCCACCTACGCCAATGGGAATGTTCAGCGGTTGCCGGCGGGTTATCTTGCCAAGACGTTCTACATCGTCATCACCGGTTCCAAGCAGCTCTATGAAGTAGCGCTTGCGACCAGCGCCAATGAGATCGCGGCATGAGCAATCCCCTCGATAAGGTTCCGGCGGGCGTCGACCGCGGCCTCTCGCGCTGGCTCTCTCAGGTTCGGGATGCCATCACCTCATTGCAGAATCCGACGGCCGCTGGCGGCAAGATCGTGGGTGCGCAGCGCAATATCACGATTCCCGCTCCGATGCTTCTCTCGGTGGTACGCACATACAAATCGCAGAGCACCATTCCACCGGCCGACCAATCCGACCAGAGCAATCAGCCGATCGTCTGTGATCTGACGTTTTCGGAGGCGCCCTTCACGATCCAGATTGCGCGCGGCATCACCACCACCCTTCCCGATAGCGCCACGATCGTGGGCACTACAAACAGCCTGTATTTCGAGGACAGCAAGTCGCCTGGTTCCGATGCCGCCTACTTCGTGCGTTATATCTCGACGCCGTGGGGCAATACGGCGTGGACCGGCCCGTTTCCGATCACTGTGGATTCTGCGCCCGATGGCGCAGTCGTCGCGGGAACGCCACCTGACGTGAATGATGCCGTCGGTTGGGAGCCGAATACCGCCTACGATGACAACACCCTCATTGTGACGCCAGCGCCGAATTCCTACACGCAGGTCGTGACGAACGCCGGGACCAGCGGAGCGACCGCACCCGTTTGGAACAACACGCCGGGTGGGACTACCACGGACGGCACCATCACATGGACGAACGCCGGCTACATCACTTACATGCAGATTCTGTCCTCGCACACGCTGGCCAACGTGGCTTTCAACTACCGCGGCGTGTGGAGCAGTGCAACGGCCTATGTGGCAGGTGACGAAGTGGTGTACGGCCAAAGTTACTGGCTGTGTGTGGCACCGAACACCAATAGTGCGCCAGCGACCAACAATGCCAACTGGGTGGTCATTGGCAGTTATGCGGCCTTTGAGGGTGTCTGGAACAGCACCACTAATTACGCCGTAGGCGCCGAGGTGATCTACGGCGGAGCATTCTGGATTGCGCTGGTTGCAAACCTGAACTCACCGCCGTCGGTTTCTAATACCAACTGGCAGATGGCTGGCATCACAGGTTCCAATGCCTCGTTCAACGTGACCGCAGCCGGATGGTACGAAGTCGCGCTCTCGGACAACAGTGAATATGCTGACTACCGCTGCGCCTTCAATGCCGATGTGAGCGTGGTGAATGGTGGAACGCAGGGAACGTGTAGCTTCAAGGTCACGAATGACAGCACGGGTGCCAAGGGAGCGCTCACGTTGGTGCACGGCGCCAACGGGATTGCGATCACGCAGGCTCGTGTCCGCATTGACGGTTTAAACCACACTGCGCTTGACGTATATGTCAACTGGACTAGCGGCACACTCAATGTCGCCGTCACGGTGAATCCGGTACAGGGCGCATGGAACAGCGCCGCTGCGCAAGCCGGATTGGCTGCAACGGCCGGAACCGTTGAGCAAACTCTCAACATGGACCCGTCCGGTACGGGTACCAATCCCGGTGGAACTGGCCACATCGGGCCAGGAAACAAATGGCATTTATTTCTGGATTCCGGAGATTTCTGGCACGGTGCTGCTCATATTGGTAATGGAGCAGGGCCTGGACTGGATGGTGTCTTGAATGGCACTACCTATGGCCGACCCTTAAATACAGCATTAACCTCTGGACAGGTTGATCTCAGCCAACCTGGAGTCATCGGCAAGACTTTAGCATATGTGGCGGACGATCTGGCTGGTACAGGCCGTTCGGCGCACGTGGTCGGTCTGTTGGCAAACCTTCCTGCGGCGGGAACAGCGGGCAGAACTTACCTTGCCACCAATGCGGGGACACAGGGGATTCTGTACCGGGATACCGGTACTGCCTGGGTTGAGGCCGGCGTTGGGCATCTAGCAGACATCAACGGCACTACAGATAATCTCACTCCTGGAACTGCTACGGATGTAGTCAATCAGAGCAACCTGACCGGCGGCAATGTGGACCTCGGAAAATCGGGAGGAGTGGCAGGAAAAAATACAGACAATATTTCTCCTGGAACTGGCACGGGTGCCACCACTCAGGCCGTCACCGGCGCACCCCGCAATCTGGTGCCGGATTCCGGCATCAAATCCCAGACTGTCTACTGGCCGACCATGGTCAATCTGGGTGTCATCAATGGATTTCATCAAGCTGGCACCTCGGGCGGGAACGCGTTTGAGTATGTTGGCACCGGAGCGGCTGCTGTCGCTACCTATGCGGAGAGCTCCATCATCCCGGTAGAACCGGGAGTGACCTACGCCTTCCGTGCTTTCATCAACGCGCAGAATGTGACCGCCGGTTCGCCATACTGGTTGCTGGAATCCCCCGATCGAGCCACCAATTACTTGGTCATTTCGCAAACAGCCGGGCAAGCGGGAGTTTTGACAGGCACGTGGACGGCGCCTGCCGGAGTGACCGAGGTTGCGGTGGAAGCGAACGCGAATGGATGCACGGTGACGAGTGGTGCCTACGCGCATTGGTGCGATCCAAAACTGGAGGTTGGGAACGTCTCGACTGCCTACAATGAAAATGTGGCAAGCGATAGTGCCGGTTCCCTGCTGATTGATGCCGGAA
>JAKAVW010000296.1 GCA_021827445.1 Pseudomonadota bacterium | reverse complement strand
TGCGCGAGCAGATGGTGGACCTCGTACTCCTCGATATCTGGATGCCGGGTGAGGATGGCGTCAGCCTCTTGCGGCGCTGGGCCGAAGCGGGTCTGGCGCAGCCGGTGGTGATGATGTCCGGGCACGCCACCATCGAAACGGCGGTGCAGGCGACCAAGCTGGGCGCCTATGACTTCATCGAAAAGCCACTGTCGCTGGACAAGACCCTGCTTACCGTCACCCATGCCCTGGAATCCAGTCGCTTGCAGCGCGAGAACCGCGACCTGCGCGTGCAGGCCGGCTGGGTAGAGCGGCCGAGTGGCGAGAGCCCGGCGATCCGCCAATTTCGCGAGCAGTTGCAGCGGGTGGCGGCGGTGGACTCCTGGGCGTTGCTGCTGGGCGAGCCGGGTAGCGGTAAGGAAGTGGCCGCGCGTTACCTGCACCGGCAAAGCCGGCGGGCACAGGGGCCTTTCGTGGATCTGCGTGCCGCCGCCATCGCGCGCCCCAATGTCGCCATTGAGCTCTTCGGCAATGAAGATCATGGCAAACTGACCCGCGGGCGTCTGGAAGTGGCCCATGGTGGTACGCTCTTCATCGACGAAATTGCCGACATGGACCTGGAAACCCAGGCGCGGTTGTTCTCGGCCTTGCAGGAGCGGCGCATCATCCGGGTGGGCGGGACGACGCCCGTGCCCGTGGATGTGCGCGTTATCGCCGGAAGCGCGCAGGATTTGGCGCACGCGGTGCAGAGCGGGCAGTTCCGTAGCGATCTCTACTACCGCCTCAGCGCCCTGCCTCTGAAGGTGCCGCCGCTGTCGGCGCGGAGTGCAGATATTCCGGCACTGATAGAAGAATTTGTTCGCTTTTATGGCGCCCGCGATGGCTTGGCCGCGCGCCACTTTGCCCCGGAAACCCTGGAGGTGCTGCACCATTATCCCTGGCCGGGCAATGTCCGCGAATTGCAGAATCTGGTGGAGCGTCTGCTGATTCTGGCGGAAGGACCGGAGATCAGCGCGGAAGAGGTAGAGGGGGCGCTGGGTCTGGATAATCGCCTCGTCCTCGTCAACAGTAATTTCGACGGGGAAGATTTTGGCGGTACCCTGAAGCGCGCTCGGGAACGTTTTGAGCGTGCCTTCCTCGAATATCATCTGGCCCGTAATGACTGGAATATTGCGCGGACGGCGGAAGTGGTGGGGCTGGAGCGCACGCATCTCTATCGCAAGCTGAAGAACCTGAGTATCGCCCTGAAGGGCGAACGGCATGCGGGCGAGGATGGGGATGAGGGGGAGGGTTAAGGAGAGTCCGTGAATCCCTCAGCCATAGCCCATGCTGCGCGGGATGCAGAGGGCGCGTGGCGGGACCCGCACGATCTCGTCGAACATCTCTCTGGAGTGGGTGCGCTGGCTACGGGTTTTGCAGAGCGTTATGGTCCCGATTGGGCGCGTTTGGCTGGACGTTGGCACGATCTTGGCAAATATCGTCCGCGTTTTCAGCACTATATCCGTCAGGCCAGTGGCTTCGAGGCGGATGCGCATATAAAGGGTGAAGTGGGCGGTAAGGCTCCGCATTCGACCGCGGGAGCCATGCTGGCGACGGAACGCTTCGGCAACGCCGGGCGCGTGTTGGCGTATATTATCGCCGGACATCATGCCGGACTGGCAGATTGGTTCGGTGGCTTGGAGGTGCGCCTCGCCAGCACTGACAGCCGTGCAGAGTTGGCGGAGTCTCTGGCGGCGAACCCGCCTGCGGCTTTGCTCGATACGGGTGATTTCAAGCCTGATTTGCGCACCATTCCCGGCGGCAAAAATGGCTTCGCGCTCTGGGTACGTATGTTGTTTTCAGCCCTGGTCGACGCAGATTTCCTGGATACCGAGCGTTACATGGACCCGGACAAATTTGCGCGGCGTAACCAATGGCCCACACTCTCCGAACTTGCGACGCGGTTTGACGCCCACATGGCTAAAGTCGTCACCAGCGCAGCACCCACTCTTGTCAACATGTTGCGCGCCGATATACTGCGCCAGTGCCGCGAAAAGGCCACGCTGGCTCCCGGTTTATTCTCCCTCACCGTTCCCACCGGTGGCGGCAAAACGCTTTCGGGCATGGCCTTCGGACTGGAACATGCGCGCATTCACGGCAAGTGTCGGGTGATTCACGTCATCCCCTACACCAGCATTATTGAGCAGACCGCTGACATCTTCCGCAGCATTTTCGGCGAGGCGGTGATCGAACATCACAGCAACGCTGAATCTGATCCCGAGCGGGAAAACCACGCTTCGCGCCTGGCCTGTGAAAACTGGGACGCACCCATTATTGTCACCACCAATGTGCAGTTTTTCGAGTCCCTATTTGCCGCGCGTACCTCGCGCTGCCGCAAATTGCACAATCTGGTGGACAGCATCGTCATCCTCGACGAAGCGCAACTGTTGCCGCCGGAATTCCTGCAACCCATGCTCGACGCGCTTAACCTGCTGACGCAGCATTACGGAGTGAGTGTCGTTCTATCCACTGCCACCCAACCTGCCTTGAGTACCCGCGAATACTTTGATGCGAGCAAAAATCTGCGTGGCCTGGAGAATGTGCGCGAGCTTATGGATGATCCTGACGCCCTCTACGCTGCATTGGAGCGTGTCCGTGTGCGTTTACCTCCCGATTGGCACACCAGTACCGACTGGCCGACGCTTGCGGGCGATCTCGCCGAATATGATTCCGCGCTCGCTATCGTCAACACCCGTAAGGACGCTCACGCGTTGTGGGAGCAGATGCAGAAGTACGACCAGGGCACACTGCATTTATCTGCACTGATGTGTGGTGCGCATCGTTCGCAGGTCATTGCTGATATCAAGAGGCGCTTGCAGGCGGGTATCCCCACGCGCGTGGTGAGTACGCAATTGGTCGAAGCGGGTGTGGACGTGGATTTTCCTGTGGTCTATCGCGCTCTGGCCGGATTGGATTCCATTGCCCAGGCGGCAGGTCGCTGCAACCGCGAAGGTTGGTTAGCCGGGAAAGGCGAAGTGGTCGTTTTTGTGCCTCCCAAGCCTGCTCCACCGGGATTGTTGCGTCGTGGTGAGGATGCCTGTCGCAACGTCCTGTATAGCGTCACCGGACAGCCGCTGGCGCGAGAACGCTTCGCCAGCTATTTCCAGCACCTGTATCATGCTTGCGAACTCGACAAAAAGGGCATTTGCGACGATCTGTGTATGGCCGGAAATACGCTGGATGGGTGCGAACTGGCCGTTAATTTCCGTAGTGCTGCTGAAAAGTTTCGCCTCATTGAAGACGAGGATAGTGCACCCATTATCGTGCGCTACCTCGGTAGTGACGGACAGGATGGCAGCATCGATAAGTGGCTGGCTACCTTGCGCAAAGAAGGCCCGCAGCGCTGGCTCATGCGCAAACTGCAGCGCTATACCGTCAATCTGCATCGCTCGCAAGCCATGCAACTGCTCGGGCAAGGCGATATCGAAGAAATTATGCCAGGGCTCTTCGTGCAGTTGAGCGATTGGCTTTACGATGCGCAAATTGGATTGCTGCCTGAGGGTAAACCGATGCAAGCCGACCTGCGCATTACCTGAGGCGCCGCAGCTCGTTGCCATTTGCTCCTCGGCACAGAGCGGTCTAAGATGACCATCTATAGTGGTCATATGGAGTGGGTCATGAACATTAACGCCTCCGAATTCAAAGCCAAATGCCTGAAACTGATTGACGAAGTCGCTACAACGCACGAGCCGTTGGTCATCAGCAAGCGCGGCAAACCATTGGTCAAATTGGTTCCTATCGTCGATGAAACGCCAAAAAGCATGTTTGGTTATATGAAGGGCACCGTCACGATCCATGGGGATATCGTCGCTCCGCTGGACGAGGTGTGGTCTGCGGAAAGTGGCGATGAAGATGATCTCTACGCCGACTTGCGGCCTGGCGATGGCAAAAAATGAGCGACACTTTACTACTCGATACGCACGTTTGGGTCTGGTACGCAGAGGGCAGCACGAGGCAATTACCATCTGCCGTACTGGCTGCCATTGACCAAGCCAGACTGGGTAACCACCTCTACGTTTCCGCCATCAGCGTGTGGGAGATAGGAATGCTCTGCGCCAAAGAAAAAATCAGCCTTTCTGCACCGGTCGGCGAATGGATACGGCGCGCCCTCGGTATGCCGGGTTTGCGCCTGCTGCTGCTGGATGCAGAAACAGCATTGGAGAGCACCCAGCTCCCCGACAGTCCACACGGGGATCCTGCCGACCGTTTCCTCATTGCAGCGGCTCGCATCCATGGTCTGCGTCTAGTCACGGCTGACCGCAAAATCAGAGAGTACGGTAAGGTCGGCCATGCTCAGATACTGGCGATCTGACGCAAAGGAGAAGCACTTGAAAACCT
>JAKAVW010000295.1 GCA_021827445.1 Pseudomonadota bacterium | reverse complement strand
GAGCCATGGTAGTTCCAGGCGGTGCAGGAAGTCTGGTCGGTCTCGTCGAGGTAGTCGATGCCCAGCTTGTTCATGAACCACATGAGGCTGGTGGGATAGCCGGGGATGTTGCCGCACTGTCCGCAGCTCTTGTGGTGCCAGAGGTTATTGGTGGGGATCTTCTTGTCCCAACCGTAGAGAGTTTTTACCACTTCCGCCTGGTGTCCGGGATTGATGCGGTGGACGATGATCTCGCCTTCCTTCTCCAGTTCCCACATGTGGTCGCGGATGTCGTCCATACGCTCGCCCAGATCGATGCTGCGGCGATCCACGTGACTGCGCACCCAGGCCGTCGCGGCTTCGGCTTCATTCGCTGATAAATTGGTGTCCTGAAAAAAGGCGCCGTGACCTGCCACGCCCTGTTGCGTGCTATTGTCGTTCATGTGTGAGCTCCTTGGCCTGGTAGCCGACGATGAGAGAAATGCGATCAACCAACAGCTTCTATTATAGTTGATGATTCAGGTCAGCAATTTTTGCCGAACGGTATAAACAAATAAATCTTGTCCGTATGATCAATGTGTTATGTACGCATGTTCTATATAGGCAGCCACGAAGCTCAGACCCAAACCCCAGTGATGTGGCTTAGAGCTCCTTCGGAGTAATCCATGCATAAATCTGGGCAGATTTTCCATGGGTTCTTCTCCAGAAGATGAAGTTCTGGTTCGACCTGCGCCCACTGTTCCGCCCCGGGTAGGGCCGTTCTTTCTCGGATGATCACCGACCAGTGTGCCGCCAGTCGAGTATTGATTTTCAGGAATGCCTCCTGTCCATCCGGAATATCCACATCGCGATATATGACTCCCACTGGACAGACGACATAGAGTGCAGCCGATGTATTCGTCCAGATCGATAATCAGAAAGTGGAGACCTTCGTGGAAACAATCTCTACTGAGCAGGACACACCGTAATCGGTGTATTTACAGCGGATACAGGTTTCGGTGACAGCATGAGTCATGGTTTCGCCCCTGAGTGACGTGTTCGCATGGCGCTACCGATCTCGTCCAGCATGCCAACGGACAACAAACGTGCAGCAATCGGGAAGATTTCATCGTTTTCAAGAGCAATGTGGGCCCGATGCATGGAAATGAAACGCTCCGGGGAAAGAGTCCTCCTGTGATCCATAGAAACATCTTCCAAATCCTTGGCAAGATCTTCCCATGCAGTCTCCAAGTCGCGATGCTGAAGGGCGAGATTGCGCAATGACGCACGCAGATGGATAGGAAAGTCAAAGTGGGCGAGCAGAAAAGGAAAGAGATTTTCTTCCTCATCCGCATGATGTAGGCGAGCCGCAGTGTGGAAATATCGGAGGATACGCCTGATCGCCTGACGCGCCTCGTCATCAGAGCCGTGAGCAGAGAGATATCCAGGCAAGCGTGCCAATGTGTCACAATGACCTAAAATTCGATTATGGCAGGCCATCAAGAGTCCAATGGGATCGTCAAAGCTGGGAGCCGTGGAAAACAACTGCATGGTGATACCCCCTCCGGGCGTAACCGCACCCCTTTTACGGATCAGCACTTAACCCATCTTGCTGAAGCGAATCCGTATCATGTGTGGTGCGCGTTCCAGGTAAACCCAATCGATCCTCTCACCATAACGGCTGCGTAGTTGGTCGAGAAGCGGCAAAGGGTCGTGGTCGTTAATGAAATCCATAGCTTCTCCGCTGTGTAGAGCGTCCAAGGCCCCGAAAATGGCGGCATGGCGAAAGCGTTTGGCTACGCCACGCGCATCAAAGGGATAGGTAGCGTCGGTGCGAAGATGCATATGAGGCTGAGATGGGATGCTTGTAGTCATGGCTTCCCTCCATGGATAATGGATCATAGCGAAACATCTACGCATTATAGTCGAGCATTTCGATAGAGTATTTCCTTGATCTTGGTCAAGAAACATTAGATTTTTGTCAGCCAGTACGTACCATGTGAATACTATAAGCAGTCCCAGGACCGCTTCCACAGTGGCAAAGGCAAGAAAGGCGCCATCGACGATGGCATTGAGGGCAGGGGTCGGTAACTTTGTTGGACGATGGTGTGCCGGCGTCGACTAGCCGGGAAGAAATCAAATAAGGTGCGTCGGCTTGGCCGGGTTCCCAGCAATCAAGGCCATGCCAGCACGATGAATAGACCAGCAATGATCCCACCATCTATATGAAAGGGAAGCATAGCAAGGCAATCCAAGGCCATGGCGATTCCGGTGAAAATCTGCAGGTTGACGGTGATGACGAGTTCCAACAGAACAACCAGAGACTATGCGTTAGGCGCCCCTGATGGACGACGTGCAAGCCATCATGACCCAGTATTGCTCATTCCGAGCAGCGCATGCATTGCACCCCATAACGTTTGATCCAGGCCTCCAGCGCCGCAAGGGCCTCGACTCCGGTTTTGACGTTGTCCAGAGCATGTTGTGGCTCATCAGGTTTTACGCGGGCAATCCAAGCGTCATTGTAGGGATCAATATTGATCAGATGCGGGTCCTCTAACAACTGCTCATTGCGGGCAATGACTTCACCGGCGAAGGGAACGGGTACACCGCCCGCCCATTTGCCGCTTTCCAGCGTAGCCACATGCCGTCCGGCCTCCAGATGTGTTCCGACCTTTTTAATACGGGCTTTTTGCAAACGGCCAGACATGGTCTGAGCGGGGTCTGTGACCCCAATGGTTAGCGTACCGTCATCTTCCGGGCGCACCCAGACATAATCGAGGTCATAAAAAAGATCTTCAGGCAATTCGCAACCGTTATATTCACTCATGATGAGGACTTCGCCTCAAAATCGAGAATACGCTTTCCCGCAGCTTCACCATGATCCGCCAGGGCCGCCCCCAGGAATGGATAAAGTTCAGTTTCTTCCTTGGTATCATGCTGTTTGAGAATGGTTTGCACGGTGCTCAGCAGATCATCAAAGGTTTCCGCGTCCTGATTCTGAATGGCCTCCGCCATTTCTTCAAAAAATACGCGCAGATCTTGATGCCCCTTGCGTAGCAAGGCAGTCAAGGGATGATCTTCACCGCCTTCCTGATGCTCGTACGCAGGAAACAGGGTACTTTCTTCCACCTCCATATGACCATCCACAATCCCGTGGCGGAATGTCTCCAGGAAATGAGCAGCCTCCTGCCACGTACCATTGGCAACAGCATGAGCGCTCTGCTCCAAAAGCTGATCCAAACGTTCATGGTCCTGTTGCATGATCTGATCTATGGGTGTCATGACATCCTCTGATAGTGTTGAGGTGGGCTTCTGTGCGACATAAACGCGGCTGAGGCTTTGTTCATGCGCATTCACCAGGTTATTTTCATTGGGCGCCGAGCATCTTCAGAACTTCACCCAACGGCTGTGCGCCTACGGTTTTCAGGGCACCGTCCACCACAATGGCTGGGACTGTTTTAATGCGCAGATTACTGACGATTTCGCGCCCTTCGCGTTCCGTTACATCCAGCACTTGCAATTCCATGGGCACTTTTTCGGAGGCTTCTTTCCATACTTTTTCAGCTTGCGGGCAAACGGGACACCATTTCGAAACCAGAATCTGTACTTTCATTATGAGCTCCTCAACATCCATGGCTGCCATGTTGCGAATCAGCGTAGCATTGCTAACCATTGGGCGCAAAAGCATCAAAGTGTATATGTTCATGGGGCACGTCATGAGAGAGCAGCAGGTCGATGGCAGCTTCTATCATGCCAGGACCACCACAAAGATAAACTTCATGATTCTGCCAGTGACCTTTGGCTGCCACACTTGGTAGAAGACGGCGGGCTCCGCTCCAGTTTGCATCTTCTGCATCCGAAATGGTAGGAGTAACCGTGAGATGGACATACTGTTGAGTCCATTGCTGTAATGTTTCCAGATGATAAAGATCACGTTGTTTTTTCGCGCCATAAAAAAGATGGATAGGGCGGTTTTGTCCCAAGTCAATGCTTTCCTGAATAATGGCTTCAATAGGTGCCAATCCTGTCCCGGCAGCAATGCAGAGTATGGGGCGGTCATTATCCGGATGGAGCGCGAATTCGCCCAGAGAGGGTCCGAGAGTAATTGAGTTGCCGCATTGAGCCTGATAAAAAAGCCATTGGCTGAATAGACCACCAGGAAGTTCACGGACATGAAAAACCAGCTCACCGTGGTCCTGCGGAGGCGTGGCCATGGAGTAAGAGCGCCATTGATCTTCATGCCCTGGCACGGCCACCCGCGCATATTGTCCGGTTCTGTATGGATATGGTTTTGCCGGTCGTAACCGCAATTCTAGAACATTCCAGGCCAGTTTTCTCAGCCCCACAATTTCAGCATTCCAGATATTTTTGGGAATTACTTCAGCTTGTAGATGCATATTA
>JAKAVW010000294.1 GCA_021827445.1 Pseudomonadota bacterium | reverse complement strand
CTTCCAGCTTCACGAACCCGGGCCAGCGCCGGACAAGACCTTGAGTGCAGAAGATTGACTCAGGAATGGCGAGCTCATTCAAAAAATAACCAGCTGGGTAATAGAAACGGCAGGCCATCGCCTGACATGCAGGAATGTGAAACGGTTTATCTTTTATAATCATTTGTCTATCTCCTAAAAAGGGGAACCCCGGAAGGGTTCCAAACTGGGCAGCTAACCCAGACCGCTACAGAGAAATCATTGGCAATAACCAATAGTCAATGATGTTGAGCAAACCATTGGCGATTGTCAATACCCAAAGAGAAACCTATATTGAAGACAGGAGGTGCCAAATGGACACTCAAGAACTTATCGAACTAGCAAAGAAAAGAACAGGAATCAAAAGCTTGACCGGAATCGCCGAAGCAATCGGAATAAACCAAAGCAGCCTAAGCCTACTGAAAAGCGGCAAAAGCGAACTATCCGACGAGACCTATATCAAGCTGGCGAAGCTGGCAGGAGTGGACCCCGCCGAGGTCATCATCGAAAAGCACATGAGGAAGGCCGGACCAGAGGGACAGAAAATCTGGGCACACCTGGCGAAGGCACTACCCAAGACCGCCGCCCTCTTCGTCATCGCACTGATAGTTACCCCGACCAATCAGGCACATGCGGGAACTTTCCAAATTTTCAAAGTTATCAAATACTTATTATGTTAAATGAACTTCTGGAGCCGTTTCGAAGTCTGAAGATGCGGTGGTACTCTGAAAAGTTTAAGGGAGCGTAATGCCTTATTATCAATCATTCAGCGGTCGGGGTCCTTGGTGGGTACGTCTGCTCGCGGTGATGGTGAGCATGGTCCTGCTGGTCGGCCTATTCTTTTTTGCCATCTTCGCTGTCATTGCGGTTGCCATGCTCGCGGGCAGCGGAATGCTTTTCCTCTGGTGGCAGCGGCGAAAAATGCGCAAGGGAATGCATACGGATATCGTGGTTACAGACTATCGGGAGATTCGCCGTCCACGTCCGCCTTTCGATAATTTCCATCGTTGATTACCTTTTCAACGTATCCTGAGACAGTCTGACCAAGTCGAAAACCGGTAAGGTACGCACTGCGAATTGTATGTACGCTTCTTCCCTTCCACGCGCCGCATCCTGGCCCCATAAATCGTGCTAAACTCGGCAAATCGTCACGCTGTGAGTAATCTTGGGTGCGTTGGCCCGAGGTATTCCCTGTGGCGTTATTGTTATCCTGGACCACAAGTGAAACGGCAGGAGGTTTTCTGGGCTCGGTCAGGGAGGATAGAAGCGCGAAACATGGTCGTCTGCGTGACCTGCGCCGTGGCCTATGCATCGCGGGCTTGGGTGTTTCATTGCTGTACGGTGGAATGGCTAACGCTGATGAAGTAACTTTCATCGTGGAAGGGGTCTCCAGACCCCTGGCAGCGAATCTCGCGCATGCTCTCCCCCCTGCGATGATCGGATCCCAGGCGGACCGTTTGGGAGAAGCAGAAATGGTGGCCGGTTTGCGCCTTAAGGATGCGCTCGAAGCCTATGGTTACTACGGTGCTACCTGGACGGAGAGCAGTAAAAACATTGCAGCGGGGAAAGTTCTCGTAACCTTCTCCGTGACCCCTGGGCGGCCTATTCTGGTCCGCAAAATCGACCTAAAAACCACAGGCGCGGGATACAAGCTGCCGGCTTTACAAAAACTGTTCGCCCAGTTTCCGCTTCATAAAAAAGAGATTCTCAATCAGGTTATTTATGAGGACTGGAAGGGTAATACCCTCTCACTCCTCACCGCGCGCGGCTATGCGCAGGCCAGTTATTCGCGACATGAGATTCTTGTGGATCGGAATCAGTTCTGGGCGGATATTTATTTGTGGCTTAATACTGGGCCACGCTTCCGAGTTGGAGATGTTAATATCACCGGTGCGGAGCACTATCCGCGATGGTTCATTCAGCGCTATCTTTCTTTCAAGGCAGGAGACTGGTATTCGCCAAAGGAGCTGGCAGTCACTCAGAGCAATTTGCGCAATGCCGACCGGTTCTCTGATATTTCCGTGCATGGCGATCTGGGAAAAGCGACGAACAATGCTATACCTGTTACAGTTTACTTGAAAAGCATGCCGGGGCAACACCTGAAAATAGGTGCCGGTTACAGCACTGATATCGGGCCTAATGCGGCAATTATATATGATAATTATAATGCTTTCGATGAAGCGCAGCATGTTCGTGTTTCCATTTTGGCGGCACAATTGAATCGCAATGCCAGTGTTACCTATAGCTGGCCGGTCGGTGCGCGCCTGGGATCTGAATATATTGCGCAAGCCAGTTATCAGAATCAAAATCTGACCGCCTATAACAGTAACGAGATCCTTGCCAGCGCTGGTCGGCAGTGGTCATTGCGCCGCGATAACCGTCTGGGTAAAAATGAAACCATAGAGGCCTTGGTTAATTTTGAGAACGCCAACTACAATGTGGCTGGGCAGTTTAATACCAGCTTCTATATCTACCCGTCGATACAGTATAGCATACAAAACTTCCGCGATATTTTGCGCCCCATAGCCGGCTATACACTGACG
Source organism: Pseudomonadota bacterium (assembly GCA_021827445.1). Taxonomy (GTDB): domain Bacteria; phylum Pseudomonadota; class Gammaproteobacteria; order Acidithiobacillales; family Acidithiobacillaceae; genus Acidithiobacillus. Next base: position 1,806 of record JAKAVW010000294.1, on the reverse strand, counting down.
GCCAGGATTGCTGGTGCCAGCAAGGTATGGGGTAGCGATGCAAATTTTATCCGCTTTAGCGCCCAGGGAGAATGGCGCAAGCGCTTGGGTCAGAACTGGGTCCTCGGCACCCGTGTCAAGCTGGGGGCAATGTGGTTAACCGGGTCCATTGGCGAACTGCCACCCAATCTGCGATTTTTCGCAGGTGGTCAAAATAGCCTGCCCGGTTATGCCTATCAATCGCAGGGGCCATTGGCTGTGGACGGTGCAGTGGAAGGTGGGCGTCTTCTTGCCGTTGGTGGCTTCGATATTCAGCGCTTTGTCGCTAAAAACTGGGCGGTCGTCGCATTTTATGATGTGGGTAATGCATTCAACAGTTGGTCCAGTTTCCATGCGCTTCAAGATATTGGGCTAGGCGTGCGCTGGTATTCCCCCGTTGGACCCATACGCTTTGACTTGGCACACCCACTGGTTGCCCCGCAAACGCCCGCTGTCCGTGTCGCCTTCTCGGTAGGCTTCAGCCTGTGATACGCATCCGCCACGGTATTATTGCCGGTGTGCTGCTGGTTCTGATCTCGCTGGCAACCATCCTCGTCTGGTTGCTTACCACCAACACTGGGGCGCGGTGGGTGTTGGCGCAGGTCCCGAACTTAAGGGTTGAGCAGGTAAAGGGCTCGTTTGCAGGTGAGATGCAGCTTTCCGGCATTTCCTGGCATAGTGCGAATATACGCATTCGTGCGCAATCTTTGCAATGGCAGTTGCATCCTGCCCATTTGCTCAAGGGAGAAGTCGACCTGACCGATCTCCAGTTCAACCAGAGTGATTTACATTTGCCGGTGCCCTCTGACAGGCCTAGTGCTATTCATTTGCGCTGGCCCGCATTGCCTCTGTGGACCCGTCTCATCGGCCTGAAACTAAGCCCAGGTACATGTACGGGCTTGCGCATATGGCAAGGGACGCAGGAGTCCTTCGTTCTCTCCCATGCGACATTTTCCGAACTGACCTGGCAGCATGGCAATCTGCGCATCAAAAGTCTGTCGGCGGAGATGCCGCAGGGCAGACTCCAGCTTACGGCAGACCTGCAGCTGGGAGCACGTGGGCTGCAAAGCCTGGGTGTATGGGAACAAGGCAGTGCAGCCAACCCGTTGATTATAAAATTTGAAACACACTGGCACGGCATTTCGGCCCAGACGTTTGGCGGGCCCTTCAGTATTCAGGTCAAAGAAAATAAGCAACTGACAGCTTTGATCGGTATGGCACAAATCTCCGCACAGCAGATTTTGCTCCAGTCACTACAGTTCAGTAATCCTGCACTCCAAAAACCCGCACAAGGGTATTGGCGCATTGATCTGCCCAACAATACCGCCGGCAATTACCAGGTCAGTGGCGGCTTCGAGCAGATTCTTGCTAAAGCAGTACCCGACGCGTTACCGATAGGGGCGTTGGCACTCAGCTTGAATTTGCAAGGGAACATTCAGCATTACCAGGGACAACTGGCTCTGCGTGGTGATCCCAAATTCGGCGGCATTCAGGGCAATGTGAACGGCAATCGCCAAAACCTGCAATACCATTATGCAGGCAAGCTGTTGGGCGCGGATCTGCTGCCTTCGGTGCTGGCCGTCCGGTGGCGGCCGCAACTCACCGTTACCGGACAAGTTCGGGTCAGGGGCCTGCAAACACAGCGCATCATGACCCAGGTACTGGGCACCTTTTCCGCAGACCTGACCGTCAACGCCACCCAAATTTCCAAAGTGATCACGGGTGAGGTGCGGCTGCAATTGCTGCCTAGCCAGCTTTACCGCCAAACTTTGCAGGGCGAGGCGTTGG
>JAKAVW010000293.1 GCA_021827445.1 Pseudomonadota bacterium | reverse complement strand
AAGAAACTGATCAAATTCGGCTTCCTGCCGCAGCATCAGCCAGCGTAGAGCGTCACTTCGATCCCAATATGGCCACCCGATGGCCAGGGATTGCCGTGCCCATTCCACGGATTTCTTTCACATTAAAACAGCTCGCGCAGCTTCCGAGCTTTCGCGGGCAGAAGTGGCTGCCATCGATCCCGGCACAAGAGCAGGTGGTGAGAAAAGCGCTCGGTTAAAGCGATCTTATAGATATCGCCAACCGTAATACGCGGTAACGCGCCTCTGGCTAGCTCCACAAGCTTTGGAGCTAGAAACGGCAATGTCCGCTTTCTGCTGCCGTCCGTCAGAACTCAACGGCGGCAGGGCAGCGGAAGCAATGGGATGGACGCCCCCGCCTATAGCGGCAAGATGTGCCATAGTGGGGATTCCATCGACCATGCAGACAGCAGGAGTAGCCCAAATGGAAACCAAGACGATCGGTATGGATCTGGCGAAGAACGTGTTTCAGGTACATGGGGTGGATGCTCATGGTAAGGTGGTTCTTCGCAAGCAACTGCGCCGCAGCCGAGTGGCAGCGTCCTTCGCGAAGCTCCCTGCCTGCTTGGTCGGTATTGCCGCTAGTAGAACGGGGAAATTTTCTCGTCGAGTCGTATAATGTGATCGATGTTCTAATGTGGAGATGTGCCATGAGCAAAAAGCCAAATGAAAATGACGTAGTAAACAACTCGCATGTTAGGGTAAGTCGGCGCGACATGCTGAAAAGCATGGCGATCACTGCTAGCGCCATAGCGGCAGGCGCGGCTGTTGGCGTAGGTTCTCTCGGTGCAGTAGCCAATGCAGCGACGCGCAAGAAGGTTGCGAAAGCAGTCGTCCATTATCAGGACCACCCGAATGGGCACAAAATGTGCGGGATGTGCATACACTTTATCCCGACTGGCGGAGTTGCCGGACACGGCATGATGGGCGGTATGGGCGGCATGATGGGGAAGATGCCCACCAAAGGACCTGGAATGATGAAGGACGGAACCTGTCAACTTGTGGAAGGACGAATCAGTCCGATGGGTTACTGTATTCTGTATTCACCTGTACAAACCGGCGATTCGTAAACCTGTCGTCAATCCCTCGTTTTCCGCAACATGCCATAGCGGACCATGGCGCAAGGGATAAAGCCTTGCACTCAGATGTTGCTATAGTTTCACGACAGGCAACAGACCAGATCGATGCGACGCTCAAGCCGATCCAGGCGCTTGATGATTTTGTCCAACTCGCACTTGTTGGCAACTAACCAGAGATCAAAAGGCGTCCACCAGACAGAAGGTATCATCTGTCCCATCTGGCGCCCTCAATGCGAAGCCTATATGATTGTATTTGTAACATTTTTTGATGGCAAGCCACCCAAGACAAAACAGTAAAATTCTCCCTCTCAGACCCCGGTAAGCACAAGACAACTCTAGCCTATTCATAAGCCTGCTTACAGTCTGAATTTGCCATTCCCCGCATTCGATAATATCTCCACAACCCCCTGTATGCGCAACGCTCCCGCATAAATGCCATGGTTGTCCCGTCATCCGGCTTTGAGAAAAAAATCAACGTGCACGGCATCGTACGGAAAAATAAAACCCGCAGCACGGCGCTCGATGACCCCCGCATCCAAAAGTGCATGAACATCCATATGAACAAATTTCACGTCGCGCCCCGTTCGCCGGAGCTATGATCGAATCTGGTGTACGGGCAGATTACATCTGACTTGAGCGAGGTGGCACACTGTTGCTACAAAGGGTTTCGCAGACCAATGAGCAACGAGCAGTACACCATGAGAGATAGTATCGTTTTTGAGAGTGGTATGGGAGAGCTGGGCCTGGGCATCGAAGGCGTACTTCGGCGAGCGGCACGTTCCCTGATCGGACAGGCCATAGAGACAGCGGTGTCCGTATTGCTGGAAGAGTTTTCTGCAGTGCGGATGGTCAACGGTCGTCAGGCGGTCGTTCGTAATGGCCACCTGCCGGAACGAGAGATCATAACGGCCCTGGTCCCTGTGCACAGGGACCAGTTCCAAGACGTAAGGAGTAGCCATGGGCAGCATTGTTGGCAAGGGCACCACGCCCAAAGGTCGCAGACGATGGGCCGCGTCTGGACCCCTCCAGCAGCGGGACAGTGAACCAACGGACCACAGGCTACGACCAGCAGGGCCGAAGCCTGTGCCCATGAAAGGGTAGCGAAGAAGATTGCGCGCATAGCGGCAGCTTACCCAAGCCGGGTTCACGCTACCCGTGGAGCCCGTGATCCTGCGTGGGACTCTCTCCAGAAACTCACCCGATGATATGCTTGACGGCCGCAACCTGCGCGCCCTGATGCGACGATAATCCCAAGTCCGCCGTTTGCTCCCGGAGGACTCTTAGGGCACCATCCCAGCTGTCACCGTCATCCTCTGTGGAGGACTCATCCGTCCCGATACCGCCTATGCCAAGGAACTCCTGCAGCTCGACCCCCTGGCCGATCACTGCCGTATGACCTTCCTGATCGCCACCTGCGCTTTTCCCTTCGATGTGGCTCGCTCATTGGAGTTGGCATTATTCCGGACCTATGCCGTACCACGGATTTCCGCTCTGCTGCACAGCACGGGCGAGCTCACGGAACGGACCCGAAAGCGCTATGACGATACGGATCTATTGTTAAGCGAGATCATTGAGCACGGCTACGATAGCTCACGAGGGAAGGCTGCCATCGCCAACATCAACGGCCAGCATGCGCGCTACCCCATTCGGAATGAGGATTATCTTTATGTGCTGTCCACATTCATCTACGAACCGATCCGCTGGATAGACCGCTATGGGTACCGCACACTGCGGGCTAGCGAGCGACTGGCCTGGTTCTATTTTTGGCAAGCCGTCGGTGAGCGCATGAATATCCAGGACATCCCGTTGGGCTATGAGGAGTTTGAGCAGTTCAACATCGCCTATGAAAACGCGCGCTTTCGCTTTGCCCAGTCGAACCGTGACGTTGCCCGACAGACCTCCGATCTGTTGCTCGGTTTCTATCTGCCCCGCCCCCTCTTTGCGCTGGGCCGCCCGGCCATCCACGCCTTGCTCGATGCGCCCCTACTATCCGCATTGGGCATCCCAGCCCAACCTGCCTGGCTGAGCCGGGTACTGACCCGGGCGTTGCGCGTGCGTGGGAGAGTTGCTGCTGCCTTGCCTCTGCATCAAAGACCGGTGTTGCGGACACGCTTACGTCGGGCGACTTACCCTGTCGGGTACACCCTTGACGATCTCGGACCCAAGTAGAGCGGCTAGGGTGTCAGCAAACTGCACGGCATTGGCCCGGCTACCGTGAAGAAGCTGTCCTCGATGGGGATCCATACGGTCCTGGATCTCCGGAATGCGTCAGGGGAGGCATTGATCGCGCAGTTCGGCAAGACCGGTCTCTGGTTTTATGAGATGGCCAGAGGGATCGATATGCGTCCCGTTCAACCGAGCCGGCAGCGGAAATCCGTGGGCACCGAGCGCACCTTCCTTGAGAATCTGGAGGACCGAAAGGTCATGCTGGCCATCCTGCAGGAGATGGCGGGGCAGGTTGCCGCTCGTCTCCAGGCACTGGGGTTGGCGGGGCGTACCGTGAGCATCAAGGCACGCTTCCCGGATTTCGAGACGGTCACCCGGGCGCATACCGACGCGCAGGCGATCTGGCGCGCGGAGGCCATCTCTGCCTGCTTGCCCGGACTATTGGCCAAGGCCGTCCCCCCTGGTTTGCCTGCGCATGCATCCGTCCGATTGCTGGGAGTGACCGTGAGCGGCTTGGCCGATGTCGATGCTGGCCCGGCAGACGCTGGCCAGATGGACCTGCTGGAGGTCATCGCCCCCGTTGACAGGGCGCATCAGGAATAGGCGGTAAGGCAGCCCAATCGGGCACACGAATGCATCCATTGACGGGTCTATGGCGTGTGGCCTATGCTGAAACCTATGTCGGAAGGGAGGTGTTACCATGCATACGGAACGCCATGTACGTTTTTTTCGCAATGGCCGCAATCAAGCGGTTCGTATTCCCCGTGAGTTCGAGATGGACGCGCAAGAGGCCATCATGCGGCGTGAGGATGATCGCTTGATCATCGAGCCCGTAAAACGCAAAGGGCTTCTCGCTACGTTGGCGAGTCTTTCTGCCCTGGATGAGGAGTTCCCGGATACGGATCGCGATCTTCTCCCACTGGATGACATCGAATTGTGAGTGGGACCCGTCGCTACCTGCTGGACACCAACATTCTGTCGGATTTGATCAGGCATCCACAAGGTAGTGTGGCACAGAGGATTACCGTTGTCGGCGAGGCGGCCGTATGCACCTCCATTGTGGTGGTTTGTGAATTACGGTATGGCGCAGCAAAGAAAAATTCTCCCCGACTCACAGAACAGGTGAA
>JAKAVW010000292.1 GCA_021827445.1 Pseudomonadota bacterium | reverse complement strand
TGACGGTTATTGGTGCCCAGCGGCTGCGCGACGAGTTGCATCGCCTCAAAACCGTTGACCGCCCTACGGTGATTGAAGCCATTGCCGAGGCGCGCGCCAAGGGTGATCTGTCGGAAAATGCCGAATATGACGCCGCCAAGGAGCAGCAGGCTTTTATCGAAGGACGTATCCGTGAGGTGGAGGATTATCTGGCCCGTGCCCAGGTCATCGACCCCAAGCAACTGAATACCGGCGGTAAAATCGTTTTTGCGGCCACTGTGGAATTGGAAGATGCGGAAGGCAACGAGGTGACCTACCAGATCGTGGGTGATGCCGAGGCCGACCTCAAGGAAAACAAGATATCCATCAGTTCCCCCATTGCCCGCGCGCTCATCGGCAAGCATGAAGGCGATCCGGTTGAAGTGCGCGCCCCCGGCGGAACACGGGAATACACCATTCTTGCCGTGCGTTACATATAGATCATGATCGCATGACACACCATATCTACCTGCTGTTCCTGGCCATACTACAGGGCGTTACGGAGTTGTTTCCCATCTCCAGCCTGGGGCATATCATTTTGGTGCCAGCGCTCCTGCATTGGCCCATCAACCGGGACGCAGGGTGGTTTCTGCCCTTTGTGGTCGTGCTCCACCTTGCCACGGCCACGGCGTTGCTCCTGTTCTTCTGGCGCGACTGGGCGGCGCTGCTCGGCGGTTTCATTCGGGCACGGGGACGCCCCGATAATCCCGACTCCCGGCTATTATGGATTCTCTTCATTGCGTCCATTCCCGCCGGTTTGCTGGGCCTGGCCCTTGCCCACAAGATCAAGGCCCTGTTCGGCGGCTTCACCTTTGCCGCAGTGGCGCTGATGATCAACGGCGCCATGCTCATCCTGGGGGATCGCCTGCGCGCGCGGCAACCTAGCCATTCGCTGGACAATCTGAGCTGGCCGCGTGCCATCGGTATAGGGTTTGCCCAGTCCCTTGCGTTGATTCCCGGATTTTCCCGTTCCGGCGCGACCCTGGTGGCGGGTATCGGTGTCGGGCTGGACTATGAAAATTCCGCAAAATTTTCCTTTCTGCTCGCCACGCCGATCATCGCGGCGGCCGGCATACTGGAAGTGCCCAAGCTCTTTCACGCACAGATGCCGTCCGGGTTGCTCGGCACCATCTTTCTTGCGGGGCTTCTCTCCGGAATCTGCGCTTGGGCATCCGTCTGGTTTCTGATGCACTATTTTCACAAGCATGAGATCAAGGCGCTGCGGCCCTTTGGCATTTATTGCATCGCCTTTGGTGCGCTGGCACTGATTATCGGCGGCTACTGACCGTCCCCTGCTTCCCGGGCGTCGGGTTCCAGCAATAGTGCCACGCGTTTTCCGTTCCAGCTTTGCAAGGCGAGGAGCAATCCGACGGCGGCAAGGAGATAAAAAACACCCTGCTCGCCGGCCATGCCCAGCCCCCAGCCACCAACCACACCGCCTGCGAATATCCCCAGAAACTGCATCAGCGAGTACACACCACTGGCCGCCCCCCGCTGTGCCTGGGTAGTGCTGCGGCTCATCATCGAGGGCAGAATCGCCGAGGCCACGTTGTAACCCGTGAAGAAAATCACCGCTCCCACCGCCACCGGCCAGAAGTGACCCGCGAGCAAACCCATGCACAGCGCCCCCGCAGCGATGGCAAGACCACTGAAGACCAGCATCTGTCCGTGCTGTTTGTGCCTTTCGGCGTGGATCACCGGGTAGAGCATGCCCGCCACCGAGAGCAGCATCACCGGCAGATACACTTCCCAGACGGCACTGCCCGGAATGTGCATGGCCTTGACCAGTTCCGGGGAGAGCACCACGAAACTGGCCCCCAGCACCATCTGCAGGATGAAGATGCCGACACTGGCGGTCAGAACCGGGGGGTATCGGAATATCCTCAGGGCGTCACGCCAGGTCCCCATGCGTTGCTGTAGATTGTGGGGGATGGGGGGAATCCCTTTCCACAGCGGTAACAGCGCGAGGACACCGAGTGCGGCGGCCACCAGAAATACCCCGGTCAGCCCGGAGAGACCGTAAAAAACGGGTCCCAGCGCCATCCCCAGCACATAGGCGATGGCGATGCTGCCGCCGATGGCGGCCATGGCCTTGGTGCGGTGCTGTTCCCCGGTGAGATCCCCGGCGGTGGCCAGCAGCACCGAGGAGACGGCGCCCGCACCCTGCAGCAGACGGGCGAGAATGATGCCCCAGATGTTATGGCTGACCGCCCCTAGCAGGGAGCCCAGGACGAAGATCAGCAGACCAAAGACCAGTACCCGCTTGCGCCCGAAACGGTCGGAGGCCACCCCGAAGGGAAACTGCAGGGCGGCCTGGGCCAGTCCGTAAATACCAATGGCCAGGCCCAATAGCACCGGGGTGCTGCCACGAAGCTGGTCGTTGTCCAGGGCCAGTACCGGCATGAGCATGAACAGACCGAGCATGCGCGCGACATAGATGAAGCTCAGTCCCGCTACCGCCCGCTTTTCAAACGGGCTCATGGGCGGGCCTTTGGCGGCCTCAGAAGAAGCCATAGCCCATCACCAGTTTGCCCAGGATCAGGGCGGTAAAGAGTAAAAACAGGTAGGAGATGGAGTAGGCGAACATCCGCCGCGCGTAGCGGTTCATCTCCGGGCCTTCGGGCAGGCCTTTGAGACGCAGGGCCATGCCCACGAACCATGCGCCGGAGAGCCCGGCGATGGCACCATATAACCAGTCGCCGGTGAGTAGCGCTGGCACCATGCTGACGATCCAGGTGAGCAGGGCGTAGTTCCGCACTTCCCGGCGCGTGCGATCGACGCCATGGGTCACCGGCAGCATGGGAATGCAGGCCTTGGCGTAGTCTTCCCGACAACAGATGGCCAGCGGCCAGAAGTGCGCCGGGGTCCAGACGAATACCAGCAGGACCAGCACCAGCGGCAGCGCGGCGAGACTGCCGGTGATGGCGGTCCAGCCGATCAGTGGCGGCAGGGCTCCGGCAAGACCGCCCCAGACGATGTTCCAGGGCGTGCTGGGTTTGAGGTAGAGGGTGTAGACGACACCGTAGCCGACGGTGCCTACCAGGGTCAGTACCAGGGTCAGCGGGTTGGTGCCCCAGGCCAGTACGGCAATGGCGGCGCACATCAATGTCATGGCATAGGCAATGGCACCACCACGGCTGATGCGGCCTTCGGCCAGCGGCCGGTGGAGGGTGCGTCGCATGTGCTGGTCAAGGCCGGGCTCGACAATCTGGTTGAGTACCCCTCCTGCCCCTCCGGCCAGCGCAATACCCGCCAAACCCGCCAGCCCCGACTCCCAGTGCAACCCGGCGTCGGGGGCGAGGATCTCGCCCACTGCGGCGGTAAATACCAGCAGCGATACCACCCGCGCCTTGGCCAACACCCAGAGATCGCGAACAAAAGACGGCCGAACCCGGGGACCAGAAAGACCGCCAATGCCGCCGCTATGTACTCCTTCTTTTAACATGACGTAGGACCTCCGGAATTCGTGCGGTCAGTGCATCATGCCAGGCATAATCATCGTGCGCAGATACAATTGCGAGAACATCCACCAGGTCAGCCCGATGGTAACCAGAAAAAGCGGCATGAACATCACCAGCGCCACGGTATTCCAGATGTTGTGTTCGGAAACATCGATATGCAGTAGGAAGTAGATCTGCGCAATAATCGCTATGCCCGCGCAGACCGAGATGACCATCAGCAAACCGAATGGCGGCACAGCACGCGATGCCACCAAAAAGGTAGCGATGAACATCAGGATGCTGGAAATCGCGAACCCTGAAAAATATCCCCGGGAAGTGGACATCTGTACTTCCGGATGCAATGTCGGATCATCGTGACCGTGACTCATGACATATATCCCCATAAATAAACGAACACAAACACAAACACCCAAATAATCGCCTGCAAATGCCAAAACATACGCAGTGTCAACAACCGGCCCACCACCTCAGTGGTAAAGCCCTTGGTCAACACCTGGGCCATCATCACCAGAATCCAGATCAACCCAAAGAAAATATGGGCGGCATGTACCTGGGTCAGGATAATAAACGCCGATATACCGCCACTGGTTGCAACCGTGATACCCAATGACGCCAGATGCGTCATGTCATGGATGTCCAGTGCCAGAAACAATACACCAAATACGAAAGCCGCGAGCAAGCCATTGATCACCGCACTTTTGTTTTTGTGCTTGAGTGCATTCATGCCAAAACCATAAGCCAGCACGCTGACAAACAGCGCCATAGTCTGAGCAAAAGTATACCAGGGCTTTACAAAGTCGGCCGGGGTAGGGCCACCAAAATAACTGTGCTGGTAACTCAGCACGCCATAAGCGGCAAAAAGTGTCGCAAACAGCATGCCGTCGCTCAGGAGATACATGAAATAACCAAAGGTGC
>JAKAVW010000291.1 GCA_021827445.1 Pseudomonadota bacterium | reverse complement strand
CCACCCGTGAGCGAAAACTGGCAAACCGGCACCACCACCGGGACGGGCCCTGCGGGCTTCTCTGCAGCCCTGATCCCCTACCTGATGCAAAAAAACAGGAAACCGGAAGCGCACAACCAGTGGCTCAGACTCAATGCAGACTATGACCGTGCCGATGGCCTCTACGGCAAAACACCCCACTACTATGATCAAAACCTCACCCTCTTCGCCCTGGGATGGGCCTACCACACCATACACTTTAACCATAACGGCGAACTGGAAGCATCGTGGCGTTAATATGCTTACCGCGTTTAAAATTCGGAGACCAGCGAAAATTCATGACAAACTGAAAAAAATTGCAACATCTTCAAAAGTTATTACATGTGTAATGTAACGCACAGAACATACCGCAAGTTCAGGTATACCCTACTCTGATTTGCTTCATCCTATTCTTGGTGCTGTTTGTTGTGGCATCAATTACGGGCAGACAAAGATTGTAGGATGGATTTTTCAACAAATATAAAAGGGAAATCTGCATGTCACTTTACGACAAAAAAATAAAAACTATCCTTTTCATAGCTACCGGCGCTCTCATTTCTCTGGGCAGCGGTGCTGCTTGGGCGGCAGAAATGGCCACCCAGGCTACCGCACCGTCCGTGCATCAGGCAAACACGCCTCAGCAGGTGGTTGCGAATCTGAACACCGCGCTCATCCTAGCGATGAAGACGGGACCGTCTGGCACCTATCAGCAGCGCTTCCATATCGTCTATCCAGCGGTCAGATCCGCGTTTAATATTCCCATGATTGGCCAACTGACCTTGGGGACATCATGGAATGATCTCAACGCAAGTCAGCGGCAGCAGTTTGTGGAGACACTAACGAAATATTCGGCCGCCAACTATGCCGCCCACTTTGATCATTATGCCGGTCAGAAATTTACGCTGTCGCCGCCCCAGATGGTTGCAGGAGGGCGTGCCATCATCACTAGCGACCTCATCGCAAAAAATGGCATGAAAAATCAATTTGCCTATATTCTCAGCAAATCGGAGGGCCAGTGGCAGATCCTGAATGTGAGTACCGATGGCGTGAGCGATATGGCTATGGAGAAAGCCGAATTTACTGAAGCTTTGCAGAAAGTAGGATTTAAGACATTGATAGCACAACTCAAGGCACATACGGCTGATCTGGCGCGTGGTCATGCCTAAGATCGGAGATATTGGTATAGGCAACCGATTACTTACGATTCACAAACACCGGGGTTAACGTTGCCGTATGGGACCAATGTATGCTGGACCGCATAACGCCCGCTGGCAATGTTCCCAAACACTCAAACTTCGCGGATATCCGCCCACCACCCCTGCAGGGTGGGAATATCCACGACCACCTGTTCCCCTGCGGCCTGGCCCTGCAATACGTGCGCAGGGGATACCGTTTCTCCCAAATGATCGAGGACCCGCAGCGCTGCGCTAAAGTCCTGTCCTTCGGTATATTCCGTCTGGGTAATAATGGTGGCGAGTCCCGCTCCACGGGCTGATTGCAGCCCGTTCGCCGAGTCTTCAATCGCGAGACAGTCTGCGGCAGACAACCCTAATTGACCCAGCACATAGGCATAAATGTCTGGTGCGGGCTTTTTATGGGGGACGACATCCCCGGCGCCGATGGTATGAAAACGCTGCGGCGCCTCCGCGCCCAGGGTGCTCTTCAACAGGGACTCGACATTGGCTGGCGTGGTGGTCGTGGCAATGGCCAGCAGCAGGTCATGATCCCGTGCCGCGTTCAGTAAACGCTCCACACCGGGGCGTAGCGGCAATAGCCCGGCATTCATCATCTCCACGTAATACCCGGTCTTTTGACGGTGGATAGAGGCGATATCAGCATCGCCCAGTTGCGGCAGTTTCGGATGTTCATTCAGGAAAGCCCTGAGGCGTTCTTTACCGCCGGTAACCTTCAGATAGTGGCCATAGGTCGGCACATCCCAACTGAAAGGAAGACCAGCTTCGGCAAAAGCCTGATTGAAAGCAACTCGGTGGGCATCCCGTTCGGTATCGGCGAGGGTCCCGTCCACATCAAAGATCAGCGCACGCAAGGGCATGAATCATTATCTCCTGAATTTATGGTAAAAAGTGTCATAACCACCGGGTAAACCCCAGACATCCAAAACAGTCTGGCCGGGCCATTGTAACCAGCATGCCCTGGATTGCCAAAACGGCTATTCTCTGTTAAACGTAAGCGGATTTACCACAAAGACAGGAAGCTCCCATGGACCAAAACACGTTCCATCCCGCGAAAACAGCGCCCGGCGCGGCCCAGCAATTCACCGCCTTCACCCCCTACGAGCCCGCTCCCGACGAAGAGTATATGGGTCACGCGCAGATCGCCCATTTCCAGAAAATTCTGGAAGACTGGCGCGGCGAACTGATGGCGGAGGTCGACCGTACCGTACAACACATGCAGATGGAAAACGTCAACTATTCCGACCCCAATGATCGGGCCAGTCTGGAAACGGACATGGGCCTGGAACTGCGCGCCCGCGATCGGGAACGCAAGCTGATCCGTAAAATCACCCAGGCCCTCGACCACATCAAAACCGGCGAATATGGCTACTGCGAAAGTTGTGGCGTGGAGATCGGCCTGCGCCGTCTCGAAGCCCGCCCTACCGCCACCCTCTGCATCGATTGCAAAACGCTGGAAGAAAAACGCGAGAAACAGATGGCGCAGGACTGACGCCATGCGTCTGCTGATCCGTAACGCGCGCATCGCGCTACCCTCCGGTGAACTGTATCACGGGGATCTTTTCGCCGAAGATGGTCGCATTGTCGCCATCGATCGGGATATAGACCGCGCCGCTGATACGGTGATTGACGCCGAAGGTCATATGCTGATGCCCGGCGTTATGGACCCGCAGGTGCATTTTCGCGAACCCGGCAATGAGCAGAAGGAAGACATTTCCAGCGGCTCGCGGGCGGCGGCCAAAGGCGGCGTCACCAGTTTTCTGGAGATGCCCAACACCAATCCGTCCACCACCAGCCCCGCTGCTGTGGCGGACAAACTGGCGCGCGGCGCCGAAAAATCCGTGGTCAACCACGGATTTTTTATCGGGGCCACCCCGGACAACCTCGACAATCTGCTGGCCGCCGATGCGGCCTGCGGCATCAAGATTTTTATGGGTGCCAGTACCGGCAACTTGCTGGTGGACAAGGAAGAGGATCTGGATCGTATTTTCGCGCATGGCCGCAAACTGATAGCGGTCCATGCGGAAGACGAGGCTCGCATTCGTGAACGACGCACCCAGTTTAACGGCAGTTGTGATCCCGCCGATCATTCCCGTATCCGCGATGAGGAATCGGCACTGATCGCCACGAAACGAGCCGTTCGCTTATCGAAAAAATATCAGCGCCGTCTGCACGTCCTACATCTCTCCACGGCCATGGAAACCGAGTTTTTACGCCAGGAAAAGACGCCTTATATCAGTTGTGAGGCGATTCCCAACCATCTCTTTCTGACCACCGATGCCTACGCTAAAATGGGTTCTCTGGCGCAAATGAACCCGCCCATCCGCAGTGACCACGATCGTCAGACCCTCTGGGAAGGTTTGCGCAGCGGCGTCATCGATTGCATCGCTACGGATCACGCCCCCCATCTGCTGACAGACAAAGCCTTAGGGTATCCCCGCGCGCCCTCCGGCATGCCGGGCGTGGAAACCAGCCTGCCCCTGATGCTTACCGCCATGCGCGACGGTCACTGCAGCCTGGCCGAACTGCAGCGCTGGATGTGCTACAATCCGGCGCGCCTCTATGGCGTGGTGAACAAAGGGCGCATTGCCATCGGCTGGGATGCGGATCTGACTCTGGTCGATATGACCCATGAAAAACCCGTTCGTAATGAAGAGATGTTCACCAAGGTGGGCTGGAGCCCCTTCAATGGCTGGGTCCTGACCGGCTGGCCTGTTACTACCATTGTCGGCGGCCGGGTGGTTTTCGACAAAGGCGAGATTCTCCCCGGCGCGCACGGGCAGCCGCTGCACTATGTCGAGCCGACCCCCCTGTCGGCGGTAGACTGAACACCGGCATTCCAGAGACAGAGGGCCGTGCCCCCATGACGGGCACTCGCCCAGGGTGCGGTGTAGTAACCCAGAATGAGCAGCAAATGCCCCTCTTCGTCCCAGAGTAAGGGCACCTCCGCACGCCGATCCGGCGGGACGCCCGCTTCCAGCAGCAATTTTTTCAACGGACGATGTTGGCCCTGTCCGGTTAATATGAGTTCCCCCTCGCGGCGGCGGCGCCAGTACAAGCCCATCCCCGCAAAACGCTCAGCCAGCGCGTGATGAAAGCCGTCCGGTGGCGTATCCCGGAGAGCGCACTGCCAGCCAGGGATCGGCAGCGATTTTCCTGGAACAGCACACCAGGGACCCTCTTCCCATTCTTTTTCCACCGTAGCACACGGTTGCGG
>JAKAVW010000290.1 GCA_021827445.1 Pseudomonadota bacterium | reverse complement strand
CAGCGAAAGGCCAGGAAACGAATGGCGTGGCCCTTGGAAGCACGAATGGGCAATATATCCAGATAGCGGGTATGGGAAAGCACGACATGGGCGATAATCTGCTGCTGGTGCAGACGTTTTTGCAGCTCCTTCGCCGTTGGCGGATGTTTGGGATCCACGTAGTAACTGACCTTAAAAGCGCTTTGCGTCATTTTTTCCTGCAGACGCAGACCGGGCACATCGGCCAGTGCCTGCAATACCCCTTCACGCCACCAGCGATAGTGCAGATGGGCGGCCCAGTCCTGATCTTCGTGCAGTTTGCTGCCATAGACGATGCGCGTACCGACATCGGTGATACAGATGTCCGGGCGAGGAACCTGGTGTGCTGCCAATATCTCCATGGTCTGTTTCAGATTCCGGCCGGTGGCGACGCCAAAGGCTACCCGGGGGTGCTCCCTGAGCCATTCCATCAGTGCGGCGAGTCCCGCCGGATCACCGATCAGGGTATTGTCGATATCGGATACCAGCAGATGATCCGCCGCCGGTACGGCACGGCGCACCCCCTGGCGGGCAGCGAACTCGCGTCGCCGTTGTTTGCGTTGACGCCGGAGAATGTGTTCCATTTCTGCCAGATAACGGCGCGCATGGGCCTCCCAGCTATAGACCCGGCGCACGCCCAGCAATCCGGCGCGACTGGCACGCTGCCAACGGCGGCGATCGAAGAGCATTTGCCGGAGGGCGTTTTGGATCTCCCCGATATTGAGCGGATCCACCAGAATGCCGTTACGGCAATAGCGGATGATGTCCTGCGGACCACCATGCTGGGTGGCGACAATCGGCAATCCCGATGCCGCCGCCTCCAGCAGCGTCAGACCAAAAGGTTCAGTCAGCGCCGGGTTGACGAAAACACCCTTGTAGATGGCCGCATAGCGGTAATATTCGGGAACATCTTCGGGCTCATGGTGCTTGGGGAGGGCGATCTGCCCATAAAGATCGTAATCGTCCATGGTATGCAGCACGCTCTCAATCACCTTTTTTGCTCCATGGGGGATCTGTTCAAAGCGGTCGCGTTGGCCCATGATCAGAACCAGGTTGGCATGCTCCCGCAAATCAGGGGCAGTGGCGTAAGCTTCGACCAGTCGCTGGAAATTTTTACGCTCATCAGGGCGGGCAATGGCCAGAATGGGGGGCTTGCGCGGCGCCTCCAGAAAGCGGCGCAAGCCGGACAGCAACGGCGAAGAACGCTGTCGGCCCGGCCGCGAAAACCGGTGTAAATCCACGCCCGGCGGCAAGACCATAAAGTGCGTCCGCGCGGCGTTCTCGTACAGACCATATTGCTCGTCCACTTCCTGACGGGTGCTGGCCATAACGACAGACGCTTCACTCAGTACAGCTTCTTCGGCAGCGATGCGCCGCGAAAAATGAAACTGCCGATCGATACTTTCTGCCTTTCGGCCAGCAGCGATCAGTCTTTCCCTTTTATCTCGCCCGAGGGAATGGCCGGTATGTATGAGCGGGATACCCAGCAAGCGGGACAGTCGCACCCCCACATAACCCGCATCGGCATAGTGGCTGTGGATGACATCGGGAATACAGTCTTCACTGCGAATAAAATGCAGCGCACTGTCTACAAACATATCCAGATAGTCCCAGAGTCGCTCTTTTTGCAGGTATTTATGCGCTGGCCCGGCAGGCAGGCGGATGATCTGCGCGCCAGATCCTAAAGATTCACGCGGCTCGCCATAAATGGGATGCGTAGTGGGATCGCTAAAACGACGCGTAAGCAGGTTGATCCGGGTGACGCGCGGGTCTCGTGCCAGTGCCTGCATTTCGTCGAGTACATAGCCAATCTGACCGCCGGTATCTGCATCGACCCCGAGTTCCGGTGTACCGCAAATGCGGCCGTGGATACTCAGCATCAGGATGTAAAGACCATCGTGATCTGACAAATCAATTCTCCTTGGCCCAATGCTCCATGATGGTCCGGTAAAACTCTGGCTGATCCGGTAACGCACCGGATAAGGCACAAACGGCCGCCGCCAAATCTCCTGCTCTCAGCAAACACCGCTCCATGGAATCCCCGCAAAAAAACCCCCAGAGCCAGCCTGCGGCAAAGGCGTCACCTGCACCAACCGTATCCTGAATAACCGTTGGGATAGCCTTCGCTTCGTAAAAGTCTGTCCCATCTCCATATGCGGCGCCCGCCGCACCGCGGGTCAGCAAAACGGCCTGTGCACAAAAATGTCGGGCAACCGTCTGCATCGCCTCCTGCAAGGAGGGGGCCGGAAGGAGTCCGCAAGTGCGAATGATCTGCCTCAACTCCTCAACGTTGCATTTGAGTATAGACGAATCCTGTATGACTTCCGTGAGCATTTCTGAATCCCACCACGGATCCCGCAAGTTGATGTCCACGAAGCGCCAACGGGCACGGGCACACAGTTGCCGCCAAGTGGCCCGCGATGGCCCGTCTTCCCGCACCGCGAGGCTGCCGTGATAGAGCCAGGGAATGCTGCCGGTGCCCCCGGATGGCGGACATATGGCGTCGTAAGCCTGATGCGGCAAGATCTCGAAGTGATGCCCCTGGCCGGCATCCGCCACCACCTGCACCCGGCCGGTAGGCAGCAACTCATCCTCCGGCACGGCGCTCGTCGACATCCCCCAGTCCTGCATGCGCTGCAAAATGCGTTGTCCCGCGGCATCCCGCCCTACCCGGCTGACAAAGACGGACGCCACGCCTAAGGCATGGAGGTGTTGCGCGACATTGAAGGGCGCGCCGCCAAGACACTGCGCGGTGCCAAAATCATCCACCAGGCACTCGCCAAAAATCACTCCGGGAACGGCCTCTGTTTTCATAACGTGGTCTTTCCCTGCATTATGGTTTTTTCAGCTTCCGGCAAGCGACGAATAATGCGCTGAAAAAAGAGATTATTGGGAATAACCACAATCGTTCCATCCTCCTGGCGCAACTCAGTAAACATAAGATTTTCCTCTACGACCTCGCCGCTCAGTGATTCCGGGAATATCTCAATACGCTGCCCCAGTTGTAATGGCTGCCAGAACCAGATAAAAAAGCGTGCCGTAATGTTGCTGACCATGGCCCATACGGCCAGCATGCCGACGCCGATTACCGCCAGCAAACTGACAAACGTAGTCCAAATAGCGGTAACATCCACACCCCATACCCGCAGCACCACTACCCAGATAAGAAGCCAGAGAAACCAGGTGATCATCCGCTGCAACACCACTCCATAGCCCCTGGCTAAGGCCCGCCGTTTACCGAGATATTCCATAAGGCGACGGGTGACATGGCCATACCAGCGTAGAACCAGATAACCTCCCACCACAATGAGCACGGTATATGTCAACCGATGTAACAACCACTCCGGGTCTATTGTCAGCCCATGAAACACGATGCTCATACATCACTCCCTTTATTATGTTGCTATTTATCTTTGCCGGATTTTGTCTCGCAACGCATAGCTAATGGATAGGCGTACCGTTTTGAGTGCCTTGCTGTTTACCATAACGTAGCAAACACAGACGAGCAAACCCGCACCCACCGAGCGTCTTGCCGATCGCAATCGCTGATCACGAAATACCAGGGCTTATCCTGCCGTCAGGGAACCAATAGAGGAAAGGCCTATCAGATGACTATATGCGCTGCACGATATCGTAAATGCCGTCCAGTGATTGACACCAGGAGAAATCATGGCAGACACCCGGAATCCCAGCACCCCCATGGGCAATGCGGCTATTGCCGTTCGCATTCAATTGGCGCGAGCCCGCTTAGATCGCTTGCGTGCCATTCTGAAGGAACCCAGCCGCTGGGTATCCATCTGGTTTTTGGCCTACGCACTGTTGGGCGCTGTCTCGTCCGGGCTGCTGCCTATTCTCTTGCCCCTGATGATCGTCGCCCTCACCCATCATCTCAGTTGGGTCGCCTACGTCATGGGCGGCTTCAACCTCGGATTGCTGACCTCACCCCTGTGGGGAACCATGGCCGACCGCAAGCAACTGCATCGTCCCATTTTTTTCGGTGGCTTTCTGGTGCTGTCGCTGGCACTGGCAGTCATGCCTTTTCTGCCGGGCATCTTCACCTGGAGCGGACTTTCTCTGCTCGCTGGCGCGGGAACCTCGGCCGTGGCCACTATGGCCAGCCTGTTCATCGTCGAGTTTGACCCGCAAAATGAGTGGGAACCCCGACTGGGCTGGCTGCAGACTTTCAACGGCGGCGGGCAGGTCGGCGGGCTCTTGCTGGCGGGCATCTTCGTCAGCAATTTCAAAGCGGGCCTGATCTGTTCGGCCCTGGCGTTGATTCCCGCTATCTGGTTAGGGGCAAAAGGCTTGCCTACTGCTGCCAAACATTACGGTTGGGCAGGGGAGGTGGGCGATCACATGCGGCGCGATCTGGACTGGCGCTTCCTCGCCAATTTCGGGCGTCCGGAACTGCTGGGGGGTG
>JAKAVW010000289.1 GCA_021827445.1 Pseudomonadota bacterium | reverse complement strand
AGAGGGAATATTGATGGAATTACTGGCCTGCGCGAAGCTGCTCCAACTGGCTAAGGGCGCTGCAGTCATGGACAGGCAGAGTATGCTGACAATGAATTTCTGACGCGCGTTTTTCTTCATTGCACTTTCCTCAAAATAGCCTGCACGGTGACGCCGAGCCCACCGCCGTTGGTTCTGGATGTATGCACATAGACGACGTAATAACGCATGCTTTGCACGCCGGGTCCGGTGCCGGTCTGATTTTGCTCGTTGCCGCTCACCTGGGTGGCGAGGGCACCGGCGGGATACATCACGTACTGCACATTGAAATTAAAGCTGCCATATTGTACGGGAATGGAAGCGCAGGTCGTCCCAGTGCAGTTGGACCAAAAGCTTGCTGGCGGCACTGTGGGGCGGGTAAGGCCATTAGCGTTGCTTGGTAACGGGAGATACCATGTGCCCGGAGAAGTGATTTCCGGCCAGTTTGGCAGGATCTGCAAGCTGGTATTCGCAGCCGTCACGCCCTGATCCGTCGCTTCCTGCGCGGCGCTTTGCACCGCCATATTGGAAGAAATAAGCACATTATTACGGGTCAGGTAAATGAGCGCGAGCACGGCGATGGTGATGACCAAAACCAGAACCAGTGTGATGACCAAGATCGCCCCACTTTCTTTGTTGGGGTCAGTCTCAGGGGTAGATAATTCATATTTCATCCGCTCAATCATGGTCCACCCCAGATATTATTGCGCACCGGCACCACGCTTTCGAAGAGATGATAGGCATAGTGGCTGCAATTGCCTTGCAGGCAGCCGGGGCCATTGGTTGTCGGCACCGTATAGCTTAGATTTTGGTTGGGTAACATAATGAAGCTGGCCGGGCTGGTTTCATTGGGCATGTAGCGGGTGCTACGCGCAAGCATGGCTATCCGTACGGCGAGAATTTGCTGTGTAGCCGACGCAGTGTAATTTGCAGGAAGGACCCATTGCGTGATGGCGCCATTACTGCCCAGGCCATATTCTAATTGCAGGTCTACTACGCCGCGTGCTAAAGCCTGACGACCAGGCGCAGTGGCAGGACTCTGGCTGTTGTATTGGGTTAAGTAAAGGGTAGGTGTCGCCGTACCGCCGCTGTCACCAATAGTAAATTGATCAATGGTGAAATTACTGCTGCCCAGGTCGATGAAATTGGCACCAACAAAGGCGGCGGCGCTGAGGCCGGGATAAACGCTGCTAGCCAAGGTTTGGAAGCCTCCGGAAGGATCGTAATTGGACAGTCCGGAATTGTGAACGATACCAATCCCGTTGCCATTCGTTAGCAGGTTGGTTACTTGGGCCATCAGGCAGGCTTGTCCGGGAATCTGCACAATAAAAAGATCACCTGGATTGATGAGTGCCGTTCCCGTCAAAAACACCCGCTGCGAAGTCATGCTGGGAATGGAACTGATCTGCGCCGCCGGGGCATTGCCAAAAGAAGCCCCCCCTGCCACGGTCATCAAGGAATAGGTGTCTATTCCGCTGATGTTTTTCGGATCATAGGTACCGCTACTTTGCACGGAGGCGGTAATGGCCGTGAAAGAAAATGGCGATTGAGCCTGATTCACGTTGTAAGCAGCAATCCCGTTGGGACAGTTAGAAACCTGCGGCAACCCGAATCCCGCCGACTCCACCGCCTGACGCACCAAGGCCAACGCATTGCGACCACGCTGAAACATATCCGAGGTGGTGCTTTGGTTGGTGATAATCTGGCTGCTGTTCAGAAAGAATGTGAATACGGCAGTCGCCAGCAAGGTGCCGATTGCCAAGGTTACTAGCAGTTCGGTGAGGGTAAAGCCCATCTCGGAGCCGTCAGTATGACGCATGGTCAGTATCCCACGATAGTTTGCACGGAGTAGGTTTCCGGGATGCCGTTCAGCAGCCAGGAAATGGAAACAGTGGCTGCGCAGGGGCACATCCCGTTGCCTTGCTGGGAAATGACCATAATCTTGCCGCTGGCGGAGGGTAGGGCGGAAGGGAGACCCGGAGGATACAGCATGTTTTTCCAGGTGCTGCTGATCGCTTGCGCAACCACGGTGTTGGCGCTGCCGGGAACGGTGACATTGCCTGTTTTTGATATGGCAGCGCCATTGAACTGCAGGGCATTGCTGCCATTGGCGCGGATCAGGCCGAGGGCGTTTTGGGCAATCTGATAGCCGCCGGTGAGGTTGTTGCCCTCGGCGTTGATGTTGAAACCGTTCATGAGGATGGCCAGGATGCCCAACGAACCAATGGCAAAAATCGCCAGGGCGATCATCGTCTCGATGAGGGTAAAGCCTTGCTCCGGTTGCTGTGGCGAGTGCATGACGAGGTGCCTCACGGGAGGTTGCATTGGGTGCTGTAAGTGGAAGCGGTGGCGCAGGAACGAACATCCCCGGCGCCCCCTACCTGAATGAGCCAGTAGCCGTATTCTGCCGGATTATTGCCACCCGCCTGAAATTCTACGTTCGCACTGGTAATCGTGCCTGTCGGATTCTGCACCATTCCGGTGGGGGTGACGCTGAATGTGCCGCTGGTCAGAACGGTGCAGGGCGTATTTTGGTACTGATTGGCATATTGCGTGGCGGTCATGCCGGGTACGTTTTGCAGTACTCCGGTGGCTGTAGGCGATATGGTCCACGCACAGGTGTTCCCACCGCCGCCCTGAACGCTCACATTCACCGGATAACCGCTGCGGATGGCGTAGCCCTTTGCCCAGTTGATATCTTGCTGAAGTTTCCCGGCGGCGGATTGTATACGCGCGCGCACCATCCAGATTTCAACATCGGGGATGGCAATGGCGAGGATAACGGCGAGCACGGCAATGGTGATCATCAACTCAATCAGGGTGAATCCCCGCATGGGCCTGCGACGGGGTTTCACCGACTCAGCATCGCCCGCGCCGCCCTCACCCCCCATGCGTCACCACCGCGCCCATCTTGAAGATCGGCATATACATGGCGACCACCAGGGTGCCGACGATGATGCCGAGCACCACCATGATCATCGGTTCCATGAGGGTGGAGAGGCGGTCTACCGATTCCTCCACGTCCGCTTCGTAAAAATCGGCGACCTTGCCTGACATGGTTTCGATGGCGCCGGTTTCCTCGCCGATGGCCAGCATCTGCGTGGCCATGATGGGGAAGACGCCGTCGGATTTGAGCTGAGTGGTGATGCGACCACCACCGGCGACGTCGTCACGGGCCGCCAGGACGCTGCGCTCGATGATAATATTGCCGGAGACCTTGGAAAGGGTTCCCAGGGCCTCCATGATGGGCACCCCCGCCGCCTGCATGGTGGACAGGGTGCGCATAAAGCGCGCCACCGCGCCTTTAAGCAGGATGTCGCCCAGCACCGGGATTTTCAGGGAGAAACGGTCTACCACGGTCTTGAAAGACAGGTTGTGCTTGTAGGCATAGGCAAAGAGCCATACCGTGGCGATGGGCACGAACACCACAATGTACCAATGACTTTTCATCCAGTCGGAGATGTTGATGACAACCTGCGTCAACAACGGCAATGTGGCGCCGAAGCTGCTGAATAACTGCGAGAATACCGGAATGACGAAAATCATCAGGATGATCACGACCACGACCATGACGGTGATGATGGCCGCCGGGTAGAACATGGCCGACTTCACCTTTTTATTCAGTGCCAAGGTCTTTTCGCGGTACTCGGCCAGACGCAACAGAATGGTGTCGAGGATGCCGCCCTGCTCACCGGCGGCGATCAGGGACACAAAGAGGCGGTCGAAGTATTTGGGAAAGTGGGCCATGGCTTGCGACAGGGAGTCGCCTTCCTGGAGATGTTGGAGAATGCCTTTGAGCAATTTTTTCATGCCCGCGCCGGAGGTGGCGGAGATGAGCAGTTCAAAGGACTGCACGATGGGCACGCCGGCGTTGATCATGGTGGAGAGCTGACGGACCATCACCACTAACTGCGCTTCTTTGACGCCTCTTTCCCCGAACAGGGGTTGCGGCGCTTTGCGCACAGCGGTGGGCATCAGTCCCGTGTGGCGCAGATTGGAGCGCACGACGTTGGCGGAGACGGCGTTCATTTCGCCCTTTTTCTTTTCTCTCCCGTCGGGAGTGGTCGCCTCCCAGGTAAAGTCGTAGGTCTTTGCCGCGCGGATTGCGGATTTCTTGTCTTTACTCAGGATCGATGCCATTTTTTTGCCCCCCGTCTCTTTGGATAATTAGTATAAACCCCGAAAATTGCAAGGCGGCGAAGGTCTACGAGGGAAATCCTCAAACGAGCTGCGGCGTGGTGGCCTTGGGGGCAGAGGGATGATGCTGCGGCGGCTTCCGTCCGGTTTCATACAGCGCCTGCAACTCGCTGCGCACCACGTTGAGCTCCATGTCAATGGAAGCGATGGGTGCGTCCCGCTTGTCGCGTTGTTGAAGCAGGGCATGGCGATGGTTCTGGAGTTGACTAATGCGGGTTTGGCGGTC
>JAKAVW010000288.1 GCA_021827445.1 Pseudomonadota bacterium | reverse complement strand
TATATGCGCGACTAAAATGTAAGCGGTAACTGAGCGGCGTATCTTGCGGCTTAGTTCGAGATGTTATAGAGGTCCGAGCGCAGGGGGTTGGCCGCGAAGTGTTCTTTCCAGAGCCTTGGCGTCAACTCGGCGACGCGGGAACTGGGATGCTGGCCGACCCGCTGCAAGACATCGACCAGGTAGTCATAGGGATGGATGTCGTGGAGGCGGCAAGTGGTCAGCAGACTCTGCACGATACCGACCTGTTTGGCACCCAGTTCCGTCCAGCAGAACAGCCAAGCCTTCCGGCCCATGGGGATCACCCGCAAGCCTCTTTCCAGATGGTTGGTGTCGATGGGCACATCGGCATCGCTCAGGAAGACCTCCAGCCCCGCCCGGCGTTGGTGGGCATAGGCCAAGGCTTTGCTCATGGGATTGCTGGGCAGTAATCCGGTATCGGCGGCCGTGTCGGCCACCCAGGTGAAGAATGCTTCCACCAGAGGCTTGGCTTTGGTCAGCCGGACCTCCTGCTTTTTGGCCCCCTTCAGTCCCCGATCCCGAATCTCGGCTTCCACCACATAGATGTTGCCGATCATCTCCAGCGCCACGGCCGCCCGTTGCGGATCGGCGGCCTGGCTCTCGAAGAATTCACGACGGGTATGCGCCCAGCACTGGGCATGGGTCAGCCCTTCCGTTTTTTGCGCATAACGGCTGTAGGCGGCATATCCATCGGTGATCAGCACGGATCCGGGTGGTGCGGTCAGTCCCAGGAGTTGATCCACATGCTCCGCCCGGCGGCTCTCGCAATACGGGAAGCAGATCTCGTCCCGCTCGCCATAGACCGGCCAGAAATAGCCCTGCTTCATCTTCCCCGGTCCTTGCAGACCGGCTTTGATGGGGGTTTCATCCATGGCCTTGACCCGGGAAGCGCGGATGGAGTCGAACTGGGCGTCATGAATGGGTTCCAGGAGGCTCACGATCCGTTGCATCAGTTGGGTCAGCCAGACCCGGCTTAAGGTAAAACCCATATCCTGCAAGCGCTGATGCAGGCGGTACAAAGGCAAATGATAGATGAACTTATCGACGATCATACCGGCGACGAAGCTGACGTCGGCGCGGCTGCCTTCGAGTACCCCTACCGGGGCGGGTGGGCAACTGATGGTCTGGGTGTCGAGGCGCTTGATCACCGGACGGAGGTATTTGATCACCACATAACTGCCGGGCCGCTGTGCCAAACGGTAGGTCTCTTTGCTGCCGATGACGGTGTACTGCTCCGGCGTCAGGCCCGCTATTTCCGGGTTGGGGACCTCGATGGTTTCTACCGGCACCCGGTTTTCATCGAAGAAGGGCACGGCTTCCGCTTTAGCTTCTGCTGAGCGCAAGACCTTCCGTTGATGGGCAGGGACCAGACGGGTGGGTGATGTGGCGGGGGGGACCGCCGCTTCCATATCCATCGTCTCATCCAAACTGAGCTGGTTGGCCGGTGCTTCCGGGATCCGCTTTTCGCTCTTCTGCCCGAAGGTCTGGCGCTTGAACCAGTCGAGTTGATGTTTTAAGGCATCGATCTGTTCTTTGAAGGCCGTCAGTTGCTGTTGGAAGGCTGCGGCTTGTTGCTCGGCAAGCTGCCATCCCTGCACCGCCATGAGCACCTGCTGCGGGGTAAAAGCCGCCGCCTGTTCGAGGCTCAAAGGCGTGGGGAAAAGGGCTGCTGCCGTCGTCGCTTTCATGAGCAAAATCGTATCAATAACGGGCACTTTTGTCCATAAAAACGCTTGGTTATTGCGCATTTTTCGGCCCTTTATAACGCTTGCGCAGATGCCCCGGCTCAATGCCTTCGAGCATCAGCTTGAGGCCGGTCCAATCCATTTCCCGGGTTACCACTTTCCCCCAGTCCGAGAGGAATCGACCCTGCTCCAGGCGCTTGGCCCAGAGGCAGAATCCGGTGCGATCCCAATACAACACCTTCATCTGGGTCGCCCGCCGGTTGATGAACACAAACAGGTGACCGGACAGCGGATCCCGATGCAGGGTATTGCGGGTCAGCGCATACAGCCCGTCATAGGACTTACGCATATCCACCGGCTGGCCGCAGAGGTGCACCCGCACCTGGCCTTCCGGAAAAAACATCAGCCGCGCACCAAGTGCAGGACTAGGCCACCGCCGAATTCCAGGCGGAGTTCCACGCGGGGCAACGCGGCATCGTCGCGCGGCACAGGTGCTGCCAAATCTTCCAGCGCGCCCAGATCCACGAAATCCGGCGTGCGGTGAGGTGCCATGGCTGTCGGAACGCGATCGGTCACAGCCGCCGCCATGCCTGAATCGCCGTTCTTTTGCAGCAACTCCCGCCAGCGGTAGAAACTCGCCGTACTCACGGACACCTTGCGGCAAAACGCCCCAATAGTCAGGCCGCTGACCGCCTGCTGCGCCAATAGCGCCCGCCAACCTTCCGTGCTGCGCCGCTGGTACTTTCTCTGTGTCTCCGATGCCATCACCCATGATCTCCTCAGTCCATGTCCCGGGAGACCATTCTGCACATCTGAAAAATCCAGAATACAACGCCGCTCAGTTACCGCTTACGTAGCCACGACACCAGAGCTAACGGCAATCAGCGCGGCAAGGCCAACCTGCTGCAACGGTGGCCAGCCATACTCAGTCTGGCCCCAAACACCCAGAACACACCAAAATGGCAGACTGCCGATGGTCATCCCCAGCATGCGGTCCATGGAACCCACAGTCGGATCTATTCTGCTGATAATCATCCGATTACCCAAAGGGTAGGCAAAACAGGCCAGCAGTACCGGAAGAGCAACAAACAAGCTGTCATGAAAAGTTGTTGCTTTGAGATGACCCCACAAAATCAATAGCACCCCAAATAGCATTGCCAGAGATATGACAAAAGAACGCCAGGGAAAGCGTCTTTGGAGTAATTCCGAATCATGATTCCGGCTGATCAATCCATCCAAAAGCATTCCGGCGAGAATCGTAATTTGCCATACCCCCGCAACCAACCAAGCGGGCCCATAAAAAGCGGCGAAGGTCAAAGGCGCGTAAAAAAGACCAAACCCCACTGTCCCCCAAAGTATCCATAGTACTGGACGCTTTTTCAGTGAATCCAGCAACGGTCGCTTATTTTTTACAAACAGGAATAAACCCAAAAGAATGGGCAGTGTGATCAAATAACGTAGGGATGCCGACCATTGCCAACTGTAATCAGCATTATCTAGGGCTTTATTCAGTACAAAGGTCACCCAAAAAAACAAGGAAGAAAGTAATCCCGCGCTGATCGCCACAGAAAATGAATGCTTGAACATTTTATCAAACACTTTATACCTCTAAAATTTCTGGAAAGCACATCATCACCAAGACCTTGACCAACGCATCTGCCATAAGGAAACCTTGTTCCATAATTAGGCAAAAATACCTAGCCTGGGCACCAAAGATAGCTCGGCTTCGTCTTTTGGTTTCCCTGCCCCTGCCTTATCGTTCATAGATATATAATCCCAGAATTCATCGGCCACGAGTAATTCTGAGAAGAGTTCCTAAGCTGAATCAGAATGGACAGAATGCACCCTTCTGTCCCATGCGCTCAGAATCCTGAAGGGCAGATGGCCCGGTTTTGCTGGGTTCCTCTGCCACTCAGGAAGGCCGATTATGGGACATTACGGTGAGGCTGCTTATTCTGGCCACCAGTTAGCCAGGATTTGTGTGTCGATATCCCAAGGGCACAACTCTGGAAAGGTGGAGATCGGTAGCTCAGTTTCAAAAGCAGCTTCGTCAGCGGCATTACTCCAAGCGTCCGGCAGCATTTCAGGAATCAGTCTCTTGAGGCTTGGTGAGTCCTTGATGAGATATTTGAGATCGAGCCGTTGGTTTCTTATGGTGGTCGCCCAGCTCTTGCTCTGTTTTTGGGGCTGCCATTGCCATTTTATCAAGTGCATGAGCAAGATCCGTAGATGGCTTCTGAGGGCGTTTTTTTCACTTCTGCCCATGCTCTCCAATTCCTCCAGAATGTTGTCCCAATCCAGGTTGCTTGCCTTCCGGGTACGCAAAGCCTGAGCTTGGGCTTCTATCCACGCCAGAAAGTCCACGTCGTATAGATTGGTTATCGGTTGCTCAAGCTGTCTTGCCGTAGTCATGAGGCACCCCCTTGTAAGGCTGTTCTGCCAAGAATATACGGGTTAAGTAGTGATGAAAAGCAAAGCCATTCTGTCATATCAGCATTTCTTTGCGGATCCCCCGCCGCAACACTCGTTCCAGTGCCCCATCCTGCGCGGACATCTGTTCCCGTAAGGCGGCGTTGATCGCGGTCTGAACATTGCCGCCATGTTCCTGCGCCTGCTTTCTGTACCAGTCCAACACGTCGTTATCCAAGCGGATGGTCACGCGGGTCTTTCCCGACTCTACGGCGACGGCACCCCGCCGGGCCTGGCTGAAATCATACTCTGCTTTCATGGGTTCGCACCTCCTGCATACGC
>JAKAVW010000287.1 GCA_021827445.1 Pseudomonadota bacterium | reverse complement strand
GGCAGCTGCTGCAGGAGATCTGCCTCGGTGGGTGCCGCAGGGGTTTCCGGTATAACCGACATAACGTCCCTACTCCTCATTAAAAACGAAAGATAGCGAAGAGTTTATCCCATCTTGCCCAAAGCACGCGTATCAGCCAAACCCATGGCCATGAAAAATTCACCGAAAGCCGGAACGGGGATTGGTTATCCAAAAGTGATATCTCGTGGGATTACTGAAGGGGGATATCGCCATCTCCTCACGCACGCAATTCTCATCAAGCCGCATCCGCGCAGGCTAGCCCGCGAGAAGCCTAGGGACGGAGCGTCTTTTGCCAACCAAGAGAAAAGTCCAGCCAACCTCGGGCCACCACAGACCAAAGCACCGGATTGACGGAAAGCAAATGAGTTTCCCATCCTTGATGACTGTGATGTCGTACCGGATAAAAAACATAGACGCGAATCCTTTGCCAATGACAATAACCTGTTTTTTCATAAGGAGCCCTTTTGAGGTTGTGGAAAATCGAAAATGTGGGTCTGACGGCGGAGTTTTGGCCTTGATCATATTTAATCAGGTGATGGCATTTTCATGACCAATGTAAGGCGCGCATGAGGGCAAACTTTTTACGCTGATGGCCCTGCATGCGGGTCAGGATGTCATCCAGGGTCTGCACGGCCTGGCCAATAAATGGCCCTTTGTTGAGCATTACGCACTCCGCTCGTTCTCCCATGGCCGCATCGGTGAGTTCGGGGCGTGAGATCATCCCCTTTTTGGCGAGGCTCTCCAGAACCTGGGTGGCCCAGACCACCGGCAGATGGGCGGCATCGGCAAGCCACAAGATTTCCTCCTGCACTTCGGTGAGCCGTTCTGGTCCCACCTCCATGGCGAGATCGCCGCGAGCCACCATGACGCCCAATGGTTGGCGGCCTATGGCGGCGAGGAGGATTTCCGGCAGACGGTGAAAGGCCTGGGCGGTTTCAATCTTGGCGATAATGCCGAGGTGTGTGGCCTGACGCTGGCTGAGGGCGTCACGCAGTGCGTCCATGTGCGCGGCGCTTTCCACGAAAGAGAAGCCGATGATGTCTACCAACGGGACAATCACGTCCAAATCAGTGCGGTCCTTGTCGCTCAAAGGAGGCAGGTCCAAGGGCAGTCCTGGGAAGTTCAAGCCCCGGTCGGGGAAGAGGCGATCTCCACCGGGTTTGGCAACCATGATCTGGAGCAGAGCGCCATCGGGAGACTGGGAAACCACTTCCGCACCGAATTTGCCGTCATCCATCCATACCTTCTGGCCTAGCGGTAGACGTTCCACCAGGGAGGGGATCGTACAGGAAATGCGGGCGGGTTGATGGTGATCCGGGTCTGCGGCCGTGCCAGGCAAGACATCCCGGGTCAGCAAGAGGTGATCTCCTACGGCGAGAAGAATGGCGGTAGGTGTTTCGGGAATACCGGCGATGTGCCCATGAGAGCGGCGGCGCTGGTCGCTTTGCCACGGGCTCCCGTTTATGAGATAGGCGCTTTGCGGGCAACTCAGGGTCAACACCAAGTCTGTCACGGATTCCACCTCCAGGCGGCGCTCTTTGCCTCGTGCATCCACGCAGCGCAAGACTTCCCCGGCTTCTGGGGGATGGTTGGCCTTGATCGGCAGGAGTTGGCAATCCACCGGGGGCAGCGGACCCTGTCCCTCGTCTTTCCACGCTGCACGACAATGTGCTGGATTAACTGTTCGTCCCCGGTGGTCCCGTACGGGACGCAGGTGCAGGACGCCCTCCTCCATGGCCAAGGGGCCGGTGCGAATCTTGTGACCGGCCAGATCGGCGAGGATCTTGCACGGGCGCTCCGTCTCCTGCCTCGCTTGGTGCAGTGTCTGCGCCATTGCCGCCCACTCCACCGGACTGTCATGGGCGCAATTGATCCGGGCGATGTCCATGCCTGAAGTCAGCAGATCTTTCATGAAGGCAAGGTCATTGGCCCGCTCGCCGGGCAGGGTCACCATGATGCGGGTATTCCGCTTGCCGGGGGCTGGTCCCAGGAGTATCTCGGTGTTGCTCCGGAGTACGGACATGTCCTCGTCACCGCGGATCGTTGAGACATCTGAAGCGCGCCCTCGGGTTTTTCCGGTGGCTGCCCGAAGCACCGCGATGATGCGCTCTATGCTGTCCAAGACATGACTTTCACAACGCCCCAGTGAAGACAGGCCCTCTCGGGCCAAGGCCTCCTGGAGGGGGCGGATATCAACGCTGCGCAGGGCCAGATAATGGATCACATTGCGCACTCCGGGATGCAACCGCAAGCTAGGATCCTGGCTGTCCAGGGCGGCGAGGCGCTTTTCGCTTTCGCCCAAGACGCGATCGCGGAGGGCGAGTAAGGAATCCAGCAAATCGTTCCATGGTGCAGCACGTGTTGGCATAAACCCTCCTTTCCGTAGCACCGAAGCAAGAACATAACGCGTTGGGACAAGAGGATAGCGCTTTAATGTGACGTTTTGATGACAGCCTAAGGTAAAAACTCTGGCAGAGGATAGCCGCCCTGAGCTAACCTTCGATTATTCGAGGTGAGTCAGTGTGCTAAGGACTGGTTGGGTGGGTTCATAAAACCGTCACAATCACCCTGTATACTCCTAAAAACAGTGGTTAATGACCAGTCGTCTGACGGATTGTTACGGCCTTGCCGTCGGGGTGCCCGCGGTCATCTCTTGCTGATGCAGGGAAACCTGAGATTCCGCATCCCAGTGCACCAGTTCCAGGCGCCCCGTTGCGTGTTCCACGAGCGCCGTGCAACTCTCCACCCAGTCGCCGTCGTTGTGATACAGGATGCCTTCGATTTCCTTGATCTCCGCGTGATGAATATGGCCGCAGATGACCCCCTCGTAGCCTTCCCGGCGGCATGCTTGCGCCAAGACCTGTTCATAGTCGCCAATGAACTGCACAGCCTGTTTGACGCGGCGTTTGATGGTCGCGCTCAGGGACCAGCGGCTATGCAGACCGATGCGGCGTACTGCCCATTGATACCGGCGATTGATGAAAAGGAGCAGCGTATAGCCGTGATCCCCGAGCCTGGTAAGCCAGGGGGCATACCGCATCGTCACATCGAATTGATCCCCATGGATCACCCATAGGCGGCGGCCGTCGGCGGTCTCGTGGACGTAGCTGTCCACGATCTGGATATCTCCCAGCAGGATACGCTCCCCCTCTACAGGGACGAGATCGGAAAGCATTTCAAAAACCGGGTCATGGTTGCCCCGTACATAGCGTACCTGCACCCCATGCCGGGCGAGACGAAGGATCTTTTGCACCACGGTATTGTGCGCGGGCGGCCAGTACCAGCGGCGCTTGAGTTGCCAGAGGTCGAGGATGTCTCCCACCAGATACAGGTATTCGCAGTGATAATGACGCAGAAAGGAGAGCAAAGCCTCCGCTTGGCAGCCTCGAGTGCCCAAATGAAGATCGGAAATAAAAATGGCGCGGCAGGAGACACCGAGCGGCTCTTCAGCATTCTTCGGCGCAGTGTGCGGCGACATGGGACTCCCCTGGTCAGGTCGAGGTTGAGGATTTTTTGCCACGGTAGTATAGCCGCAAACTTGGCAAAGCATGCACTAGGTCGACATCAGACCAGCGGAAACCCTTTCTTGACTTCAGGTTCAGAGCGGCGAGGAGGAGATTGGGGTGGGCATGCTCATAAGAACGACATGGAGGTGACGGAACGCCAAGAATAGTGGTCCTGTCTGCCAGTGGTGCCAGCGCCTTCGCAGCCGACGCCGTTCTCCATCATTACGGCGCGCGCGCAGCACAATCTGGGCGCTTATGACCGAGGTGGATCATTCGCCCCAGCTTTTCTGAATAGCTCATGCCTATGCGCAGGTCAGGCATTCCGGCAGACGTTCACGAAACTGTCATATTCGATCTGTATGATTCACGATGACACTTTGGTATCGCCCATCCACGGATATTCAGGAGAATGCCATGACCTCCGTACATGAAACACCGGATAGCCATGAACAAGTCCCGTTCAGTCCCGTCCCGCTCACCGAAACGCTTGCTTCCGTAGCCGCACCGATGGTGAGTGACCCTGAGCTACGGCATCACCGGATCGCCGAGGCCGCCTATTTTCTGGCGGAACAGAAAGGATTTCCGGCCGGCCAGGCGGAAGCCTGTTGGTTCGCCGCCGAACAGGACATAGACCGGGAAGGGCTTGCCGCAGAGCAGTAGGGTGGTAATGCTCAACCGCACCCGTCCATGGGCAGAAAATTTTGCTCGCAGTGGCTTGGGGGGTCATACCTTGCGCTGGTATGGGCAGGTACTGAATATGGCCGTGCCGCAGGAGTGGCGGGAGCTGTTCGGCATGGCGGCTCTGTTGGAGATCCTGGTGGGCACGCGGATCGCGGCTATCCGGTTCCCGCCCGCGACCAGTGGCGCATGACGGAAACCGCGATGCGGATCACCCTGGTTACAGAGACCTACCCGCCCGAGATCAATGGGGTGGCCATC
>JAKAVW010000286.1 GCA_021827445.1 Pseudomonadota bacterium | reverse complement strand
AATGATCACAGGCCATGTTTTAGCGAGCTGTATATTGAGTTCCGGATACTCTTCCATGCCATTCGGCAGGTCCGCGTCCAGGTAAATTGCATCGACCGGGCACTCGGCCACACACAAGGTACAATCAATACACTCCAGAGGATCTATGACTAAAAAATTGGCACCCTCATGGAAACAATCTACTGGACACACCGTCACACAGTCGGTGTACTTGCAGAGAATGCAGGATTCCGTCACTACATGCGTCATGGTTGCTCCTCTGTGCGGCGTACCCGCCGCGGCCAATGATCATGAATACTGAACACGAGGTGCAGTAGCCATAAAAACAGCAGAATCTCCGCGATGGTGCGATGCCAGGGGAGGAATCCGCCATGATTCTGCCATAACAGGATGCCGATACACGCAGTGATGCTGGCAAAAATGAGGAAAAGGCCTTCCACCGGGGCATCAAGGCCATCACGAAGTGCTTTGGACGCCCCAGACTCCCGGTTTAACTGCCGATGCAGTTGATGCCGAGATTCCACGGAGAGCAGAAAAATGCGCGCAGCCGTCTGCCGCCCCGGCGTACTGCTCAGCAACCAAGCCCATTCCCCCGCGAGAAAGCATGCTGCAGTCAGGCCATCGGCGATATGAAATGCATAAATCGAGGTATCTCCCATGGCGAGCAAGAAACCGGAGATTAATTGCAAGGTAACCGTCAGTACCGAACCCAACAACACGAACAGCGCCCAGCGCGCCCGGCAGGACGTAGCCATTTTACTGTGCCTGACGTCGCCGCGCCATGGTCGCGCCTATGCTCGCCCGCTTTCCCGTATCCAGCATGCCTTCAGCGATGGGGAATATTTCTCCATTCTCCATGGCCACATGGGCGCGATTCATGCTGATAAAAGGCTCCAGTCCGAGCGGGTGCACGCGTCCCGCTTCCACCACAGCCAAGTCTCGATCCAGCCGTTGCCACTGCTCCTCCAACTGACGATGCTGCGCCGCCAGATTTTTCACCGAGGTACGCAGAACGACCGGAAACTCCGGCTGCTGTAAAAGCCAAGGGAAAAGATCCTCCTCTTCATCGGTGTGATGCTGCGGGGCGGCCAGCAGAAAATAACGGCGTATCCGGGTGGCAGCCTGGCGCGCCTCACTATCTGCCCCGCACTGGGTGAGGTGTTCGGCGAGGCGCTCCAAAGTCAGGCAGTGCCCGAGGATGCGTTCATGGCAGGCCCGCAGCAGGCCAAGCGGATCATCGAAGGTGGGTGCGGGTTCACCCAGGAGGTTCATGCCGGATCTCCACCTGCCGTATTCACGGTAAAACGTATCCGGATTTCGTGCGGATCACGGACTTCGTAGGCAATGGCGACTTTATCGCCGTAGCGGGTGCGGAGTTGTTCCAAAAGGGGCAACGGATCATGGTCGTTGACAAAAAGCATCGCTTCGCCTGCCGAAAGCGCATCCAGCGCCCCGAAGATGGCGGCGTGCCGAAAGCGTTTGGCAATTCCGCGCGCGTCGAAGGGATAGACGGCATCGCTGCGTAAGTGCTGATGATGTAGCTGTTCTTTCATGGGAGATATCCTCGAATCGTGAATACGACAGCCCATGGTTGTTCATCTCAGTCAGTTATTCCTTGATCTGCGTCAAGGACTCATTAAAAGCATTGCTTTGTTCCTCAGGTTCTTGCTGATTGACCCCGTTCCAGGCGGAAAACACCGTATAGACTTTACTATACCGTAACAGGTGACTGTGTTCCTGAGTGGGCAGGAGTTCGCCCATGCCATAGGCGCCTAGCGTGGGGAGTTGTGGAAAACGCTCCCGCCAGAGGGCCAAATCACGGTCTTCGCCGCCAAAGAAGGCAACATCCCGTCCGATAGAACTGGAAATCCAGGCGAAGGCCGGGGACGGCGCATTCGTCGCCAGGGCCTCTAAGACCATGCGGGTGTCACGTTCCGCAGAAGGCGGGTCGCGGAGGGTAAGAAACGCACGGGATCCCTCCTCCAGAGCCCGCTCCAGCCAGAGCCCGCTGCGATTGATATCGGTAGCCCGGATATGCAACAGATCGGGTGGTGTATCTGGATGGGTGTCCATCCTGACTTCGCCGATGAGTAAACGCTCCAGGGGCAGGCGAGCCTCCTGGCGGATGCTGAAGGGGATGTTCTGGGCCAGCATGGGTAAGGCCAGATAACGCTCCAGTTGCAACAGCAGGTTGCCTTCCTGACGGGCAACAGGAAGTATTGCGCTCAAGGGCCGCAGCCCTGCCGACCAGGCAGAGTGCTGCGCAGATATTCCCCGAAAACACAGTTCTACAGGTTCGCGTCGGGCGCTGGCATGCAGCCAGAAGCACCCGGTACGACTGCTCACGCTGCCGAAACCGGCGGACTGGCCAAGCCAGTGCGGCGTCGTCTGATCCGGACGCGCCCAGCGCAGACGTGGCATGCCCGGCTCCTGACCGCTGCGGCTGAGCCCTAGGGGTGAGGCGAGCAGCAGCACGGCGCAAGCGGGATCCCCCAGTGCCTGACCGGCGTCGGTGAAAACGCCGGGGAAAGTCGCTGCCGCGATCTGCAGACACGCCAACTGCCGCATCTGTGCCTGCAACATGGATGGGTGTACTGGGGACAGCGGAGGGCTGAACAGGAAGAGGGCGGCGGTAATGGTCTGCCCGTGTAGCTTGTGGTGGGCATCTTCGACCGCCTGCGCTAGCAGTCGCTCAGGATGCCGGGCACCCATGGCGAAGCCGGTGCTGGCTAGGATGACTTTGCTTCCCACTGATTTTTGTCCGGCCATTCGCAACACTGGAAAAGCGGACAGTGGCCACACTGTGGCCGCTTGGCCATGCAGGTATAGCGACCGTGGAGGATCAGGAGATGGTGGGCGTCCTGCAGGTATTCGGCGGGTACCACCGCGAGCAGAGCCTGTTCGACGGCTAGGGGCGTTTTACCGGGGGCGAGTCCCGTCCGGTTGCCTACCCGGAAGATATGGGTATCTACCGCAATGGTGGGGTGCCCGAACTGGGTATTGAGGACGACATTGGCGGTTTTACGCCCGACACCGGGGAGTGCTTCCAGCGCTTCCCGATCTGCGGGCACCTCTCCGTCATACAGGGCCAGCAGTTGTTGGGCGAGGGCATGCACATGACGGGCCTTGGCGTTGAATAATCCCAAGCGACGGATATGGGTCTTGATGCCGTCTTCACCGAGCGCAGCCATCGCGTCGGGAGTAGGTGCCGCTGCAAAGAGCGTCTGAGTGCAGGCGTTGACGACCTTGTCCGTACTTTGCGCGGAGAGCACTACGGCGACCAGAAGCTGAAAGGGGGAGCGGTAGTTCAGCTCAGTTTTTGGTTCAGGAATGGCGGCGCGCAGGGCCGCAAAACAGCGATGAATATTTTGTGGATCCATAGCGCATCACCCACGGAAGCAACTGGGAGTGCCGGAAGATATACTGCATGCGGTGCCGGAGGTCAGGCCTGCGCCCGGACCCGACACCGTCGGCTCATGTTCAAACGTGGCGATAACGACCGATCTCTGGCGCTTCCGGTCGGGGATGGTTTGCCGCAACGGCATTAGCTGCCGCAATCCATTCTTCATGATCATGTTCCAGAGCGTGGAGCATGTCGTGGTCCAGCTTGGGCAGGATGCTACCCTTGATGGTTTCGCCAAGGTCCAGCATGCGTGTGGCAACAGCATAGCCATGCAGATGGAAATCATGGTCAGCATGAGTTCCAAAATGGTCGCTGCTGAAGAGCACGCCTTTGGCGGCTTTAAGGTCGGCGTCGTTCATGACGTAGTCTTTTGTCCACTGGTACCACGATTCAAAATATTTCTCTTGCGCTTCAAGGCTCCAGTCGTGGGCCTCAAAAAAGGCGAAGACCGAAACGCGGTTGGCCTTGCCAGAAAAAGGAAAGTGACCTGACATTATATGACTCCTCCTGCATGTGGGTGTAAAAGCCTTTGAGGCATTGTAGCCGTTTATGGTTGCAGTGCAACGCAAAAGCTTTTTTATAGGGGATAATGATCTCCAATGACCGGGCAATCTACCTGCAAGCCCCGCGCCCGCAGCACCTTGGCGATGCCTTCCCGGCCATTATCCTCGCCATGGACGAGAATGGTGCGTGTCGGTTTTTGGTCACCATACCAGGCGAGGAGTTCGTCGTGGTCGGCATGGGCTGAGAAACCGCCGATGGTGTAAATTTTGGCGGCGACGTGAATCTCTTCACCAAATATCCGCACGGTTTTCGCCCCGTCGATGATGCGCCGTGCCAGCGTCCCCTGTGCGGCATAGCCGACAAAGATGACGCTGCAGTCTTCGCGCCAGATGTTGTGTTTGAGATGGTGGGTGACCCGGCCCCCGGTCGCCATGCCCGATCCGGCCATAATCAGCGCGCCGCCCTTGATCAGATTGATGCCCATGGATTCGCTGGTTTCACGGGTGAAGTGGAGGTTGCGCAGGGCGAAGGGGTCGGCGCCCTGTTGCAGGCCTTCACGGGTGTCGGGATT
>JAKAVW010000285.1 GCA_021827445.1 Pseudomonadota bacterium | reverse complement strand
ACGCCGATACCGTTCTGCGGATCTTGCGTGAGGCTTGGACCGAGCGCTTTGAACTGGTGTGCCTGCCAGCACGACGTTGACTCAGGAAAAGTGATCTTTCCAGCGACGTAGCGTGCTGAAGACGCGGACAGGGTTGTCGCCGGTGCTGGGGTCGAAGCGGTTGGCACTGTGTATCAGGGCAGCTTCATGGCAGCGCAGGAAGGGGTTGCTGGCGCGCTCCAGAGCGATGGTGGAGGGCAAGGTCGCCTCGTTGCGCGCGCGCTGTCCGGCGGCCTTTTTTTGGCGCTGGGTTATGACCGGGTTATCCGGATCGACCTGTGCCGCGAAGCGCAGATTGCTGAGGGTGTATTCGTGGGAGCAGTAGACGGTGGTATCCTCCGGCAATGCGGCGAACTGTTGCAGGCTGTGAAACATCTGCGCGGCGCTGCCCTCAAAAAGGCGCCCGCAACCTGCGGCGAAGAGAGTATCTCCGCAGAAAAGCGCGTCTTTCCAGATATAGGCGAGATGATCGCGGGTATGGCCGGGCACTTCCAATACCACGAGCGACTCCGTATCCAGCGTTAAGCGGCCCGCGCTGACCGCATGGGTGAGTTGCGGGATGCGTTGGTTAGCGCCATAGACCGGTAGGCGAAAATGTTGCGCCAGTGCCGCCACGCCGCCGGTGTGGTCCGCATGATGATGGGTGCAGAGAATGGCGCTGGGGCGGATCTGATGTTCAGCACACCAGGTGAAGACGGGTTCTGCGCAACCAGGGTCGATAATCCATACCCCTTTGGGGGTTTCTGTGATGTAGATATAGTTATCTGTGAAGGCCGGGATGAAATGAATGGGCATTTTTGCTTCTCGCTACTGACAGGGTACCATGGGCCTATTATGGCATTGAATTTGGAGTGGTGGACGCCAGTGTTCTCTTTTTTCGCTGCTGCATGGCAATGGTGCTGATATGCAGAATCCGGGACGTCGCAGCCGACCGCGGGAGCGTCGTGCCGCCATCTGGTGGGAGAGCAGCAGCGGCCGCCTCTTGCTGGAGCGGGTCCGAGATATACTGCCGCGCTGGATAGAACGTCTGCAGCCGGAGACCATTCTGCAACTCGGCCAACCCGTTTTCTGGGGCCTGCCGCCCAGTCACGAGCCCATCTGGGTGCTGCTCAATGACGGTTTTGTGTTGTCTTCCGACGAATATCTGCAAGCCTATGGCGCCTGCGAGGCGATGCCCTTTGCGGCCATGCGTTTCGATCTGGTGATTGTCCCCTTCTGTCTCACCCGGATGGCCAATCCTCAGGTGGTGCTGGAGGAGTGCTGGCGGGTGCTGCGTCCCGAGGGACATGTGCTGATTATGGATTTCAATCCAGGGGGCAGTCTGAGCGTGGTCCGCCGCTGGCACCTCTGGCGCCGGGACCGCAGTTGGCCGTGGCGGCGTCCCTTTCTGCCCCCGGGACGACTGCGGTCCCTGCTGGAAGAGCAGGATTTTGCGCTGCGCGAGGGACGCTACTTTCAATATTCCGTGCCGGGCCTGAAGCGTAATGCGCAGTGGATGGAACTGATGGGCGACCGCTGGTGGCCGGCGGGTGCCAACGCCTATCTGTTGCTGGCGCAGCGGCGTGACCCTGAGCGCCCGTTGCTCGGCGCGCTGCTTCCGCTCAAGTTGCGTTCCGGACGTCAAAAAGTCCGTTCCGAAGCGCCCGTCGCCTATGTTTATCCTGATCCTGATCCCGATTCTGCTGAGAACCCTGCGACATGTCCGAAAAAATCATAGACTTATTCACCGATGGTGGTTGCCGCGGTAATCCTGGTATCGGTGCCTGGGGGGTATGGCTGCGGCTGGCAGGGCAGGAAAAGGTCTTGTGGGGCTTCGTCCCGGAAACGACGAACAACCGGATGGAATTGACGGCGGCATGGCGCGGCCTGGAGGCACTCAAGCGTCCTAGTGTTGTGCGGGTAGTCAGTGATTCCCGTTATCTGCGCGATGGCATGACCCAATGGCTGGCTGGCTGGCAGCGCCGGGGTTGGCGAACGGCAGGTGGGGGGAGCGTGAAAAATCAGGATATCTGGGAGCAGTTGGCGGCCGTGGCGGCACGTCACGAGATCCAATGGGAATGGGTAAGAGGGCACTCGGGGCATGTCGAGAATGAGCGGGTAGATGCGTTACTGAATCTGGTCATGGATCAATATGTCGCGGGCGGGCGGGTACAGGAGGGCGAAGGATGGCTGTGAGGCAGGTGGTGCTGGATACGGAAACCACGGGCATCGACTGGAAACAGGGGCACCGGGTGATTGAAATCGGCGCGGTGGAACTGATCGACCGGCGAGTGACGGGGGTGCATTACCAGCAATATCTCAATCCGCAGCGCATCAGCGATCCCGAGGCCCTGCGGGTGCATGGACTGACCGATGCGTTTTTGCGGGATAAGCCGGGTTTTGCCGAGGTCGCGGACGCTTTTCTGGAGTTTCTGGGTGACGCGGAACTTATTATCCACAACGCACCTTTTGATCTGGGGTTTTTGAACCACGAATTGCAGCAGGTAAAAAAAGCGCCTCTAGGGCAGACGGTGCTGGATACGCTTGTGAATGCCCGCCGTCGCCATCCCGGTCAGAAGAATGACCTGAACAGCTTGTGTCGGCGTTATGGGGTAGATAACAGCCATCGTGAGTTGCACGGGGCCTTGCTGGATTGCGAGATTCTGGCTGAGGTTTACCTGGCGATGACGGGTGGGCAGGTGGATATGATGGGGTTGTTGGGCGCTGCCGATGGCGCTCCCGCTGCGGCCACAGAGGCGCAAGCCTCTGCAGATAGTCAGAATACGGTCATTCCTGCGACGTTAGCGCGGACGCGAGGCGCCTTGCGGGTGATTCGTGCCAGTCCAGATGAACGCGCTATCCATCAGCAATATTTGCAGAATATGGGCGGCACTGCATTGTGGTCAGAGGATGGATCGTGGCGAGGATAGTCAGGATACTTACCGGAAACATCCTCGTCACGCTTGGATGCGGATGTTGGGTCACCGGGACTGAAGCTCAGGCCGGATGCTCCGCGAAGTCGGGTTTACGTTCAATGAGTTCGATGCGGTAGCCATCGGGGTCTTCCACGAAGGCGATGATGGTCGTGCCGTGTTTCATCGGCCCCGCCTCACGCACTACCTTGCCACCGCGCGCACGGATGGCATCGCAGGCGGCGGCGGCATTTTCTACTTCGAGGGCGATGTGGCCGAAGGCTTCGCCGAGGGTGTAGTGGTCGACGCCCCAGTTGTAGGTCAGCTCAATGACCGCACCGGCGCTTTCGTCCTGATAACCGACAAAGGCCAGGGTGAATTTGCCATCGGGATAATCTTTGCGCCGCAGAAGACGCATACCGAGTATCTCGGTATAAAAAGCAATGGCGCGATCCAGGTCCCCGACGCGCAGCATGGTGTGCAAGAGACGCATGATTTCCTCCTCATGTTGAGCGAATGATAGTCCGCAAGCGCCACCCCGGTGGACGACCCTTTACGGACTGCTGAAATCAGCCCTGCAGGCGCTTTTCAATACGCAAACGCAGCGCGTTAAGCTTGATGAAGCCTTCGGCATCCTTCTGATTATAGGCACCGGCATCATCTTCAAAGGTGGCAATGCGGGCGTCAAAGAGACTCTCCTGGGACTGTCGTCCCACCACCATACAACTCCCCTTGTAGAGCTTGAGACGCACTACGCCATTGACCAGTCGCTGGGTCTGATCGATGAGCGTCTGCAGGGCGCGGCGTTCCGGGCTCCACCAGAAGCCGTTGTAGATGATACTGGCGTAGCGGGGCATGAGTTCATCCTTGAGATGGGCGACTTCCCGGTCCAGGGTGATGGACTCGATGGCGCGATGAGCCTTGAGCAGAATGGTGCCGCCGGGGGTCTCATAGCAACCCCGGGATTTCATGCCGACGTAGCGGTTTTCGACAATATCCAGGCGCCCGATGCCGTGCTCACCGCCGACCGTGTTGAGGTGCGCCAGCAACTGCGCGGGATTGAGCGGTTCGTCGTCAATGGCAATCGGGTCGCCGTGGGCAAAGGTGATCTCCAGATAACGGGGCTGATCTGGCGCTTGTTCCGGCGCGGTGGTCCAGCGCCACATGCCGTCTTCGGCTTCCGCCCAGGGGTCTTCGAGAATGCCGCCTTCATAGGAAATATGCAGCAGGTTGGCATCCATGGAGTAGGGGGATTTTTTGCCGTGGCGTTCCACCGGAATGCCATGCTGTTCGGCATAGGCGAGGAGCTTTTCACGGGAGTTCAGGTCCCATTCCCGCCAGGGGGCAATCACCTGAATGTCCGGATTGAGGGCGTAGGCCCCCAGTTCAAAACGCACCTGATCGTTACCCTTGCCGGTAGCCCCGTGGGCGACGGCATCGGCACCCACGTCGGCGGCGATTTCCACCATGCGCTTGGCGATGAGGGGCCGGGCGATGGAGGTGCCCAGCAGGTACTCGCCCTCGTAGAGGGTGTTGGCGCGGAACATGGGGA
>JAKAVW010000284.1 GCA_021827445.1 Pseudomonadota bacterium | reverse complement strand
TATCGATCTGCGCAATATTGCCCAGGCAGACAATTTTGGTCCCCGGACCGGCACGGGTGATCAGGGTTTTCATTTCCTTGGAAGTGAGATTCTGTGCCTCGTCGATAATGACGAACTTCTCCAGAAAGGTACGCCCACGCATAAAGCTCATGGATTTGACGCGAATCCGCTTATTGATCAGATCCTGCGTCGCACTGCGTCCCCAACTGCCACCATCATCACTGCCGCGCGCCAGAATTTCCAGATTATCCTCCAGCGCCCCCATCCACGGCAGCATTTTCTCTTCCTCCGTGCCGGGCAGAAAGCCAATCTCATCACCCACCGGCACGGTCGCACGGGTAATGATCACTTCCGAGTAGCGCTTCTGCTCAAAAATCTGATGCAGTGCCGCCGCCAGCGTCAGCAGCGTCTTACCGGTACCCGCGTGACCCAGCAGGGTGACAAAATCGATGTCCGGATCCATCAGCAGATTCAGGGCAAAATTTTGCTCCGGATTCCGCGCCAAAATACCCCACACCGCATGCCGCTCGCTTCGATAGTCGGTTATGCGCTCGATAATGGCGTGTTCCGGATGCACTTCACGGACAATCGCGGCAAAGTCCTCGACCGTTCCTTCCAGTGTATTGAGCGCGATAAACTGATTGGGATGCCAGCGCTGAATGGCGGGGCCGCTGATTTTGTAATAACTCCGCCCGCTTTCCTGCCAGGCGTCCAGATCACGACTATGCAGATCCCAGAAATCGGCACTCAGCGTCTCTGCGCCGGTGTAGAGCAGGTCCACATCGTCCAGAGCACGATCGTTCTGGTAATCTTCCACCCGGATACCGAGGGTGCGCCCCTTGATGCGCAGATTGATATCTTTGCTGACGAGAATCACGTCTTTTTCGGGATGACGATTCTGTAAGGCCAGAGTCACGGCGAGGATTTCATTGTCCGCCTTGCCGCCGGCCAGATCTTCAGGCAGCGCCTGCTGATGTGCGGCAGTCTGGAAATAAAGCCGTCCCTGAGCATAAGGCAGCACCAAGCCCTGATCCAGATCAGCGGTATCCGTCAGCATCTCGTCCAGATAACGGCTGACCTGACGCACATTACGCGCCTGCTCGCTCAGGCCTTTTTTGTGCTGATCCAGCTCCTCCAGCACGATCATCGGCAGCAGAATGTCGTGTTCCTGAAAGCGGAATAACGCTGAGGGATCATGCATCAGCACGTTGGTATCCAGAATGTAGAGACGCGCCCTCACCGGGCTTGAACCCCCCACTTCCTGGCGACTCATGGTAATTGCTTGACGATGTCTAAGATGGCGGCTGCATGTCCGGCGGCCTTCACTTTGCGCTCGACGTAGGCGATTTTGCCTTTCCGGTCGATCACGAAAGTGCTGCGTTCAACGCCAATACTCACCTTGCCGTAATTGTTCTTCTCCTTGAGCACATCAAAGGCCTTGCAGAGTGCCTCATCCGTGTCGGCCAGGAGC
Organism: Pseudomonadota bacterium; assembly: GCA_021827445.1. Classification (GTDB taxonomy): domain Bacteria; phylum Pseudomonadota; class Gammaproteobacteria; order Acidithiobacillales; family Acidithiobacillaceae; genus Acidithiobacillus. The sequence continues at coordinate 3,030 of JAKAVW010000284.1, read as the reverse complement.
GGAAAAGGGAAGTTGAACTTGCAGGAAAACTTTTCATGGCTGGCGACCGTATCCCGGGAAACACCGAGAATTTCCGCGCCAGCAGTCTGGAATTCCGGGTAGAGTGTCGTGAACTCCTGCCCCTCTGTCGTACAACCCGGCGTATCATCCTTTGGGTAAAAATAGAGCACCACGACCATCCCGCGCAGGTCATTGAGGCTGATGGACGCTGCCTTACCATAGGCTGCGGCATGAAACTGAGGTGCAGGTTGACCGACGATGATGATTTCTGAGGACATTGAGGAACTCCTGAGTGGGCCTGATTGAAAATCTAGCGCGGCAGATAGGGCGCTGTCCAGGGAAGCAACGCAGGGCCATCGCTTGCGCCCCCCGGGTCTTCTGCTCTAGCATGACTACATGGCGCATTCATTACTCCACCGGCCGCTCACGGCGGAAGTTTCCGATACCGAGGCAACACAGCGTCTCCGCGCCATCGGGCGGCGCATCACGCGATTACGGATAGCAGTCTTCAAAACACTGCTGGAAGCCGAGCAACCACTCAGTCATCCCGAGGTGCAGCAGCGTCTGGAAGCATCGGAAACGGGGGCGATTGACCGCGTCAGTCTCTACCGTAATCTGGAGTGGCTGGTACAAAACGGACTCGCCCACCGAGTCACAACAGACGACCGGATCTGGCGCTTTAGCGCCCGCCGTGAAGAAACAGCCACCCAACACCCGCATTTCCACTGTGTCTCTTGCGGCCAGGTGTTTTGCCTGCCCGAAAGTAGCGTGCCGGTGCCCCGACTGCCCGTCGACTATTCTATGATTGAAATGGAGTTGGTGGTCAACGGGGTTTGCGCCCGATGTGGGAAGGAACCGCCGCAAAAAACCAGCCGCCACTGATCGTACCCGGTTTATTTTCCTCGATAGAAAAGTCATTGCCTCAGGAATGGTTTTCCATCCGGTCGCATTGCCTTATAATACGACGTGCCACGCCTCGCCCACTACCCTTATGAAAGGAACAGAGAGTACCATGCGCCGTCTGCCCTATGATGATTACAACAAAAAAGAAATGATTCTGCGTGACTTCCTCGCCATGGACAGAACGGTGTTTGCAGGTACGCGTACTTTCCTGGGGTATATTCGTGTGACCTTAACCCTAGTCATTGCTACGCTCATTTTTATTCGTGTTTTCAATGGCCACCTTGAGGATCATATTTTCTATCTGGGTTTTATTCTCGCACTGATTATCCTGGCCGCAGGTATTTCTCTCTATTTGAAAATAAAAACACACCATAAAGATTTACAGCGAATGGAAGCTTATGAGAAGATAGAGGATGATCTGCAATGAAATCTCGATTTTTATTCAACCATCTTGATGCGCATCGCGACTATTTTCATACTTATCCGAAAAGTAAATTGGTGCTCCGTGACTGGCTCGCACTGGACCGCACGGCAGCCGCCAACCGCCGGGTTTTCTATTCTTTTTTGCGCACCACGCTGGACTTGACCATAGCTGGTTTGATACTGATCCACTTCTTTAATTATCAATCCATTATCGTTATCGGTGCGATATTTCTTTTGTTATCAGTGGTTGTGGGAAGCTTTAGCTACTTCCGATTTTTACGGGTTCAGAGTCACTACCATAAGTTTTTGCGAGAGTCTGGATCGTACTTTCCGCCTCTTCTGGCGCGCAAAGGCAACCATTCCTGATTCGATCCAGCACGCTTAATCTTCGAGTTCCTGTGCATTAATTTTTGGCGCATTCTGGAGTGATGGGCGTTCCCACTCGTAATTACTCGTATTGTCGCCCCGTTGCTCACACGCTTGATAGCGCTGATAGGCACTTACTTTCGCCAGTTCTCTCTGTAATTCCAGTTCGGCGCGGGCGAAATCCATAGGGGGAACAGCGCCTTTCGCCAATGTGGCCTGGGCATCTTTAATGCGACTCTGTGTATCATGAAGGTCAATATCCATGATCCGCAGACTTGCATTGGCGAGTATGGTCACGGTATCGGGCTGAATCTCCAGCAGCCCGCCCTCCAAAAAAAGAATCTGTGTCCGACCATCGGCCTGGGTAATACGCAACTCTCCGGCGCGCAGCCCTGACAGCAAGGGCGCGTGCCCCGGCAGTATTCCAATCTCGCCCAGTTCCGCCGGCACTGCCGCAAAACGCGCCATACCGCTGTACACTTCGCCGTGGATATCAACCACGTTGATACGGAACGTTCTGTTCTGCTGCATATTTATTCCTTTTCTGAAAGCATCGCCAAAAATTGTGTTTCAGTAAGCTGTTTCAAGCCCAGCTTTGTAGCCTTTTCCGCCTTACTGCCCGCTTCTTTACCGACAATCACATAGTTTGTTTTAGCGGAAACGGCGCTACTGATTTTTCCGCCCGCGTTTTCTATGGCGGTTTTGGCCTCTTCCCGAGTCATACTGTCTAAAGATCCGGTGAGTACCAGGGTCATCCCCTGAAAACGTCCGCTTTTTTGCGGCTCGACGACGTCCCAATCCAAACCGGCAATCCGCAATGCCGCGATCACGTCACGGTTATGGGACTGGGCAAAAAAATGTACGATAGATTCTGCCACTATGGGTCCCACATCGGGAATATTCTGCAAAACCTCCGGCGTTGCGGCCAGTAAGGGTTCCAGGTCACCAAAATAGGCTGCCAGAGATTTGGCCGTGCTTTCCCCTACTTGGCGGATACCCAGGGCGTAAAGGAAGCGAGGTAGGCTGGTATGGCGGGAATGTTCTATTTCCGCCAACAGTTTTTGGGCGGAGCGACTGGCCATGCGCTCCAATCCGCAAAGTGCTGCTTCGTCCAGATGGTAAATATCGGCTACGGAGTGCACCAGACCTTGCTCGACCAGTTGCTGCACGAGTTTCTCGCCCAGGCCCCGGATGTCCATGGCCTTGCGCGCAGCGAAGTGCTCGATAGCGCCCATCCGTTGCGCCGGGCAATACAGCCCACCCATGCAGCGGTGCGCCGATTCGTTGGCCAGACGCAAGACTTCCGAGTCACAAACCGGACAACGCAACGGCATTTGC
>JAKAVW010000007.1 GCA_021827445.1 Pseudomonadota bacterium | reverse complement strand
CCCAACACGCTTGGCTGACCATAAACGGCCCGCGCGCGCTGGGCAAAGCGTTGCACCATCGTTTCCGCCGCATGCTTGAATATGGGCTCCAAAAAGGCACCCATCAATCGTGAAGCAAACTCGAAGCGCATGTCCAGCGTTACTTTGGTGCCCCTGGCGTCCGGCTCCAACTGCCAGAGCCCTTCCAGAAAACGGAAGGGACCATTCACCAGTCGCACCTCTGCCAGCTTAGGCCGCTGATAATGATTTTTCGTGGTGAAAGATTTGCCGAACGCGCCGTGGGAGATGGTGATCTCGGCAACCACTTCTTCATCTTTCGACTGGATAACCCGGGTTCGTCCACACCATGGTAAAAATTGCGGATAGGCACGAATATCCTCTATCAGAGCAAAAATTTGCGCAGCACTGTAGGGCAGTACGGCGGTCTTACAAATATGATGCATGAAATCCTCTCAATAACGGCGCTGGCCTAGTGCGTGCGCCTGCACCCAACGATCCAGTTGCGCCAAAAACCATTCGATGATTCGTCGCCAACGAGGGCGGCTGCGCCACGGCCCAGGATCGATTTTCCGGGCTTGGGCGAACTCGCGTAAAAACAAGGTGCGCAGCAAAAGTGCGGCAAGTGGAGCCCGTAACTCCAAGTTGAGCTCATGATTAAACCACAAACTCAGAAAATCAAGATTAGCGGAGCCGATCGACGCCCAGAAACCATCTACCAGCAGATATTTTGCATGCAGAAAGGCGCCTTCATATTCGTAAATATGCACACCCCTGCGCATCAGTTTTTGATAATACGCCTGAATCCCAAATCGCAAAAGCGGGTGATCGGTGATCCGGCCAGCCAGTAAAAGCCGGACATCCACACCGCGCTGCACGGCGTGGTAGATGGCACGCAGGATGATGGGATCCGGATTAAAATAAGGAGTAGCTATCCAGACACTACTGTGCGCCGCACGGATAGCGGCCAGCAGACGGCGGCGCACGGCGAGACTGCCCGGCGGTGCGCCCTCTAAAAACCGGCCGTGCCCCCACCACAGGGTATCAGGTTGAAAAAACGCCGCGGTGCCCAATGACGGAAGCGACTCAGGACGGTGACGAAAAAAAATCTGGCGGCCCTGTTCTGCTAAATTGCCGCGACAGGCAAAGAGCATCTCACGATAGGGCATAGTGCCTGGCGCGCCCGTGAGCCAGTCATCAGCGATCGCAAAACCGCCGACTACGGCCCACTGGCCATCCACCACCACGACACGCCGATGGCTGCGTCGTAGCCTTTTTTCTAACCCCTTGAGTTGCAGGTGGTGATACCAGTGTAAATGAGCACCAGCGGCGCACAACTCAGTCGTCCAACCACTCGGGAAACTGCGACTGCCCAAAGCATCCAAGGTGATATAGACCGGTACTCCCGCCACCGCCTTATCACAGAGGATACGCAAGACACGCTCAGGCCAATCGCCTTCGGCAAAAATATAGTTCTCAAAAAGAATCTCGGCATGCGCATCCAGCAGGCGCAACTCCAGCCATTCGGTGATAGCCGACATCTCGCTCAGCAGCACGGCTTCAGGAATGGGCTCCCAACGCTTTTGGCGACTGGGCACAAACCGTTTGGGCAACAGCTTTGACACGTCTTCAGACTCCGCGCCAGTGCAAACCGTTCACCTTCTACAGGAAGCGCCGCAAAGTCAATCCTGCCTTCCTGCTGCCGGGTCTTTTCCCGTACAATACACAGTTGACCGGCAGGGGAGTAGCAGGATGAGCAGCAGCACCATCGCCCTCAATCGCGAGGCGAAACATGAGTACTTTATCGAAGAGCGCTTTGAGGCTGGTATGGTCTTACAGGGCTGGGAAGTAAAGTCGTTGCGCGCCAACCGTCTCAATCTCAAGGACAGCTACGTCATTGTCAAAAATGGGGAGTTATGGCTGTTGGGCGCGCACATCAGCCCACTGCTCACCGCCAGCACCCATATAAATCCCGATCCGACCCGCACGCGCAAGCTGCTGATGCACAGAGAACAGATCAATCGCATGATCGGCAGCGTCGAGCGCAAAGGTTTTACGATCGTGCCCCTCGCCATGTACTGGAAACAGGGTCGCGCCAAAGCAGAAATCGCCCTGGCGAAAGGCAAGCAGGAGCATGACAAACGGGCCACGGTCAAAGACCGGGAGTGGCAGCGGGACAAGGCGCGCATTATGAAGGGCGGAGCGCGGGATGTCTGAACAGCGACGGGGGACTTTTGTCTTCCAGGCGCTGCTGCTTTTCCTGTTTGCCTTCTGGCTTTTTGCCTTTCATACCGGCGATGCCAGCCTCTGGGACGTTGATGAGCCCAACAATGCCCAGGCACTGAAAGAAATGATGGTGCACCACAACCTGGTGGTGCCGACTTTCAACGAGGCACTACGCCCCGACAAGCCGATCCTCAACTACTGGCTGATGTGGACCGGGGTGCGCCTGCTGGGGATGAACAGTTGGGGTCTGCGCATCGGCTCGGTGGCGATGGGGGCATTACTGGTGCTTTATCTGGCCCTCGCTTTACGCCACCTGTACGGGGACCAGACTGCACTATTGGCAGGCTTACTGACCGCCACCGCCCTGCATAGTCAGATCATCTTCCGGGCCGCTGTACCTGACCCTCTGCTGATTCTTTTCGTTGCGATCGCTCTGATTTCCTATCTGCGGGGTTATCTCTATCCGGAGGAAGAGCGCCGCGGTGTTCTGATCACCTATGGTGCGATGGGGTTGGCAACCCTGGCCAAAGGCCCTATCGGCTTCCTTCTACCCGGCCTTATCATCGTGATTTTTCTGCTGCTGCGCCGGGATTTGCCGAGTCTCTGGCGCAAGGGACATCTGACCTGGGGGATTCCGCTTTTCCTGGTCATCACCTTGCCCTGGTACCTGGCGGTCGGCATTGAGACCCACTGGGCTTGGGACTGGCTATTCATTGAACAGCAGAATGTTGATCGCTACACCACCGCCATGCAAGGACATCGTGGACCCGTTTATTACTATCTGGTCACCATTGCACTGGCGCTACTGCCCTGGACAATTTTTCTACCACAAACCTTCACCGAACTCTGGCGGCGGCAGGGCGCATTGCTGCAAAAAACGCCCACCGATGCCTTTATGCTGGTCTGGGCCATTACCTGGGTCGCCTTCTTCAGCCTTGGTGCCACTAAACTCCCCAATTACGTCTGGGAGGCTTATCCCGCCCTCTTTGGTCTCATCGCAGCACGCCTATATGCAGCCCTCAATCAGACGCAACCGCTCAGCCGCCGGGGTGTATTCGTGTCACTCGGAGCATTATTGCTGGTGGGTGTGACGTTGATGGTGCTGGGCGCCTGGCTGGTACCGGAGCAAATCCCGCCCCTGGGTGATGTGGCCTATCTGGGCTTTCCCTATATCGCTGCAGCGTTGCTGGCCCTGCTCTTTGCCTGGCGCGGCCTGTTGCTGCCGGTTATCAGCAGTCTGGGAGCAGGCGCAGTAGCCCTTACCGCTTGTTTGGTGCTCCTGACAGTGCCCGCCCTGGACGCCCTAAAGCCCTCCGTGACCATGGGCCGCATAATCCGTGCCAGCGAGGGCACACAACCCTATGCCATCGCCACCTGGCGATGGTTCGAGCCTAGTTTTCTGTTCTACGGCGGACGCGGCACCATGCAAGTACATCAGCTGAAAACCTTGCAAGAACTCCAGCGCGTTGTAGCCGACGGTCAGGGTACGGTCTATCTCGCCCTCCCTGTCCAGGATATATCCGCTGTACGGGCACAATTGTCCAAGACGCTGCGGGTTCGTGAACTCTACTCGGGTTATGAACTTTACAGTCAGAAGTATATCGCCCTACTGCGTATTCGGACATCTTCACACCTGGAGAGCAACGCATCATGACAATCATCGGCAGCATTCAATACTTAGCGCAATCCGTAGTGTTTGGTGGAATCATGCTGGCCGCGATCATGATCTGGCCTATTGGCAGGCACTGAGCCATACCCGCCACCTCGAAGAAGGCAGTAAGGGCCGATCCTTTAGCTTACCCGATAACGCGCAATGGGGAGATTTACTCAACGCATCATGAATGCCAGGCATTTACCTTCACTGATCGCCGTACTGGTGGTGCTAGCTGCAACAAGCGCTTTTGCGCTGGCACTCTGGTTACAATTTGCAAAGGACTACACGCCTTGTAGTCTCTGTATATATCAGCGTCTGGCCAATCTCGCTGTGCTGGTCATCGTCGTGATGGGGCTCTGCTGGACGGGCGCGGCGCGGCGCGGACTATGGCTGCTGGCCAGTGCCTATGCCCTAGCGGGCGCAGGACTTGCCGGATGGCAGTGGCATCTCACCGCGGTAGCAGCCCACACGGTGGAGAGATGCGCAGCCGTGAATCTCTTTCCGGGTGAGCGCAGCTTCGGGCCTTGGGGTAAAGACTTCGCCTCGGCGCTTTCCGGACACGGCTCCTGTGCCGCCGCCGGGATCCGTACCCTGGCCGGATGGCCCGTCACCCACTGGAGCCTGGTCTTCTTCCTCGCTTGTGCCATACTGCTCTGGCTCGCGCAATGGCTTGCCGGACGCCAAGGCAAGAACTAGGCCCCCTGGCCGCCACAACGATTATACGGTTTTCTTCAGCGCGGCCAGTGCCAATCGCGGCGCAAGGTTTCGAGAACGGCGATGGCCCGTCCGGTATCCGCAGCGAGCGCATTCACATGGCCCATTTTACGCCGTGGCCGGGCTTTATTCTTACCATACAGATACAGCTTGAGCTGTGGATGGCGCAGTAGTGCATCCCAGTCCGGGGTGCCACTTTCCCAAAGATCACCCAACAGATTCATCATCACCACCGGGCTGATCAGACGGGTGTCCCCGAGGGGTAAGGCACAAAGGGTCCGAACCTGCTGGTCAAACTGGCTGTGCACACAAGCATCTATGGTGAAATGACCGCTGTTGTGGGGACGTGGCGCCATCTCATTGACCAGCAGTTGCTCCGCCTTATCCACAAAAAATTCGACGGCGAGCACCCCCACATAATCCAACGCCCCGGCAATACGCACGGCGCTGCGCCGAGCCTGATCCTGTAGCGCTTCCGCCGTGCGGGCCGGAACGATACTCTGGTCGAGAACACCCCGGTGATGGACATTCTCGGCTATGGGATAGAAGACCATCATGCCGTCGGCGGCACGAGCCAGAACGACAGAAATTTCTTGAGCCAGGGCAATGCGCGCCTCCAGCACCGCGTCCGCGCCCCCCATGGCCGCCCAGGCCCCAGGCAGATCTTCCGGGGAAGCAAGCTCCACCTGCCCTTTCCCGTCGTAACCAAAACGCGTGGTTTTGAGAATGGCCGGGAAGGTTATGGTAGCCGCTGCGCCTGCCAGATCGGCGCTACTGCGTAGCAGCGCAAAAGGTGCAACAGCCAAACCCAGGTCGCGGAAGAAAGCCTTTTCTCGGGCACGATCCTGAGCAATAGCCACCGCCCTGGCGCCTGGGCGCATCGGCACCGCCTGGGCAATACGTTCCAGAGCGCTCAGCGGCACATTCTCGAATTCTGTGGTGACCGCCGCACAAGCATCGGTCAATGCCCGTAAAGCGACTTCATCTTCGTAAGCCGCACAGAGGTGCCGATCCGCCACTGCAGCGGCTGGACAATGGGGGTCGGGGTCCAGCACCCAGACATCATAACCCATACGCCGGGCGGCGAGGCAAAACATTTGCCCGAGCTGTCCGCCGCCCAGTATTCCCAGCGTGGCGCCGGGCAAAATCAAAGGGTAACCTCAGGCAGGGTCATAGCCATAATCGCCGCCGCCTGCCGCGCCCGGAAATCCTGCAGGCGCTGAGCCAGCCCCGCATCAGTACCGGCCAGTATCGCCGCAGCAAACAGACCGGCATTGGCCGCCCCCGCCGTGCCAATAGCAAAGGTCGCTACCGGCACCCCCTTGGGCATTTGCACGATAGAAAGCAGGGAATCCATGCCTTGCAGGTGTTTGGACGGCACTGGCACACCCAGCACCGGCACCATGGTCTTGGACGCCAACATGCCTGGCAGGTGCGCTGCGCCCCCGGCACCGGCAATAATGCAGCGTAGTCCCCGCGGTGCGGCGCTGACGGCATATTCAAAGAGCAGATCCGGCGTACGGTGTGCGGACACGACACGCTGTTCGCAGGGGATCGCCAGCGCCCGCAACTGTTCTATTGCAACGCACATGACTTCCCAGTCGCTGTCGCTGCCCATCACCACACCAACCAAGGGATGTTCCATGCCCACCCTCCTCTCTAGGCCCTAGCGCCAAACGGGTTATAATGCCTGTCATGGAAGAAGCCCTCAAGACCGGTCACCCCCCCATTCGCAGTTTTGTGCTGCGTCAGGGCCGCATCACCGCTGCTCAGACACGCGCTGTCGCGGAACATTTACCGGCCTGGCGGATAGATGCCCATGCCGTCTGGGAGGATCCCTGGAAGGGCCAGAAGCCGCTCCTGCTGGAAATAGGCTTCGGTAACGGCGAGCACCTGGCCGCCATCGCCGGGCAACGGCCGGACTGGGGCTGCATCGGTGCCGAGGTACACACCCCCGGCGTCGGGTCTCTGCTGCTGCAACTGCTGGAAGCCGGAACCAGCAACGTGCGTATTATTCATGATGATGTCGTCACCTGGTTGAAGACCCTGCCCGAAGCCCTGCTGCAATGCATCATCGTCCAGTTCCCCGATCCCTGGCCGAAAAAAAGGCAGCAAAAACGCCGCCTCATTCAGCCGGATTTTGCTGCCCTGTTGTGCCGCCTGCTGGTGCCCGGCGGCGAACTGCAGATGGCCACAGACTGGGCAGATTATGCCGAACAGATGCTGACTGTTCTCAATGCTACCCCAGGCCTGCAGAATGCCCACCCCGGCACGGGTTATGCCCCCCGCCCCGACAACCGTGTCCTTACCCGCTTTGAGCGCCGCGGACAGCAACTGGGGCATGAGGTCTATGATCTCTGTTATCAGCGCCTCCCGTGAGCACCAAACATTCCAACTGTTTATGTTCCCTCAGGCGCGAGCACAGCATGTTTGCCGACTTGCGCGGCGAGGATATTTGCCAGTTCGGCATGGACATCCACGACTGGTTACCAGGCGCTTTAGTACGCTGATGGGATATACTGCAAGGAAGGGGTCGGTCCGTCCGTGGCCTGGCCTCCTTCCAGGCTTTTCGACTCTGAGGAATCGCACATGACCCAAGTGACCATTATTGGTGCGGGATTCGGCGGGCTGACGGCCGTCCGCCATCTGCGCCGCCAAATGCCCGATGCGGAAATCACCGTCATCGCGCCCAAGGCGGAGTTTGTTTACTACCCCAGCCTGATCTGGATTCCCACAGGGCTGCGGCAGGGCGAGAACCTGCGGATTCCGCTGGACAATTTCTTTCAGCGTCGGCGAGTGCAATTCCGTCCGGGCCGCGTCACCGGCCTGCGCGATGGTGGCCGCACGGTCATCACCGATCAGGGCGAAGTCCGGAATGACGCGCTCATCATCGCCAGTGGCGGGCGGGGACTCCACAAACTGCCTGGTATCGAGTACAGTTTCGCCGTCTGCGACGGCATTGATGCGGCTGAAAATATCCGCGATCGCCTAGCCCTGATGAATAAAGGGACTATTGCCTTCGGCTTTGCGGGGAATCCTCTGGAACCCACCGCAGTACGCGGCGGCCCGGTGTTTGAACTGCTTTTCGGGATCGACACCCATCTGCGACGCATCGGCAAACGTGAGCAGATCGAGCTGGTGTTTTTTAATCCGATGAAGGAGCCGGGTAATCGGCTAGGTCCCAAAGCGGTTGAGGAGTTGCTCGCGGAGATGAAGCGACGTGGCATCCACACCCATATCGGCCATAAAATCAGCGGCTTCGCGGCCGACAGGGTGATGACTGAGGGGGGCGACATTCCTGCTGATCTGATCCTGTTCATGCCGGGCATGACCGGCCCGGACTGGGCGACCGACAGTGGCATGCCGCTCTCTGTCGGCGGCTTTTTTCAGTCCGACCTGCACTGTACCGTGGAAAAATATCCAGGTGTCTTCGTCGTCGGCGATGCAGGATCCTACACGGGCAGCCCCGACTGGCTGCCTAAGCAGGGACATACTGCCGACCTGCAGGCTGAAACCGCCGTGCATAATCTGCTCCTGCATCTGCAAGGGAAGGCCGCAGATAAGACTTTCCGCACAGAACTGATCTGCATTGTCGATGCCCTGGACAGCGGTATCATGGTCTACCGCAACCCTAAACGGACCAGTGTTTTACACAATCCCCTCTGGCATGCGGCCAAGGTCGCCTTCGAATGGCGCTATCTGCAGCATTACCGCTGAGCGCGCCCAATCTCAGAATCGCGGCTGCAAGGTCAGAGCACCGGCGATCAACCCCGCTCCCCATACGACGGCTGTGCGTTCACTGTTCCTCTCCAGGCGTACCGTAATGCCGCCCCTTCCACGCACCGCCCCGGCCACCATAATGACGACGGGCAGAATCCAACGTCATGAGCGTATAGAGCAGGGCGGCAAGGGGCAAGCTGAACATCCAGAACGGGTTCAGCGCGTAAAGACGCAAGGTGGGCAGATAAACCGTCAACATCAGCAGGCAGGCGAGCAGCGCGGGCAACGCCAACCAGATGTTTTCCGTCCAAAGACCGAATAGCAGTCCCCCTACCGGCCAGGCATAGAGAAAAACCATCCCTAACGTTGCCCTGAGCAAGCGCCAGGGGCTGAACCGCAGTTGCACGTAGGCGGAGCGGGCTACCATCCGCCATATTTCGCCAAGCCGCTGATAATCCCGCAGACTATGACTCTCGGTTCCCAAACCCAGCCAGATCGCTCCATGAGGCTTCAGTAAAGCCGCTAACGTGCAGTCATCTATGAGTGCCCCGCGCATGGCAGCAAACCCGCCCGCCTTTTCGAGGGTCTCCCGACGCAGCAGCATGCATCCCCCGGCAGCGCCAGCCAGCGCCCGGCGCGGATTATTGACCCAGGGAAAGGGATACAGCATCTGGAAGAAGAAGACGAAGGGCGGAATCAGAAAACGCTCCCAAAAACCGCGACAGGAGAGCATCACCATCAGAGAGACTAGTGACCGATCCCGATCCTCTATCTGGGTGACGAGGCGCTGCAGGACATTCGGCCCATGCACGATATCGCCGTCGGTGAACCAGAGCAGCGGCACCAGCCCCGCCGCAGTCACCCCCTGGGCCATGGCCCAGACTTTACCCGCCCAGTTTTCCGGTAATGGCGCGCCGCTCAGCACCTCCAAACGGGGGGCAGCAGCCACCCGGTGTGCCGCTTCTCGGGCACGCTCTGCGGTGCCATCACTGCTCTGGTCATCCACCACGATGACCCGCAGTACACCGGGGTAATCCTGCCTTAAAAGCGCACTTACGCAGCCACCAATACCCTCTGCTTCATTGCGCGCAGGCACCACGGCGGTCACTTCCGGCCAGCTTCGCTGCGCGCCATTTTCTCTGAGGGGAAAACGATAATCTGCCCGCCAAAAGGTACCCCGCCCAAGGACCAGTATCAGCCAGGCCAGCAAGGCTGACCATGCGGCCAGCAGAACCCACCAGCCACTCAAGACTGAATGCGCCACTGTCCTTCTGCAGAAGTACTGGCACCAGGGTCTTCTACGCCACGCCGCATGCACTCCTGCTTGATGGCAAGACGCAGATCATTCTGCGAATCGGCTCCGCGCAGAGCATCCTCATATTCCACCAACCCATCCATAAACAGTTGCAGCAGGCTCTGATCAAAGGTCTGCATACCCACATCATTCGTCCGCGCCATGGCATCTTTCAGTAAGCCCACTTCACCCTTGTAGATCAAATCGGCAATGGCCGGGGTATTGATCAGCACCTCCATCGCGGCGACTCGCCCGCCCAGCCCCTTGATCGGCAACAGGCGTTGTGAGACCACGGCGCGCAAATTAAGCGAAAGATCCATCAACAATTGTTTTTTACGATCCTCCGGAAAAAAGTTGATGATCCGTTCAATGGCCTGATTCGAGTTGTTCGCATGTAAGGTCGACATACACAAATGTCCGGTTTCTGCGTACGCCATGGCATGATCCATAGTATCCCGACTGCGCACTTCACCGATCAGGATAACGTCTGGCGCCTCCCGCAAGGCATTCTCCAGCGCCCGCTCGTAATTCAAGGTATCGATACCCACTTCACGCTGATTGACAATAGACATCGCATTCTTGTGAAGAAATTCAATGGGATCCTCAATCGTGAGAATATGGCCCGCCGCATTCTGATTGCGATACTGAATCATCGATGCCAGAGAAGTACTTTTACCAGAACCGGTAGCCCCGACGAAAAGCACCAGCCCCCGAGAGGCCATGGCCAGATCTTTCAGTATGGGCGGTAGCCTGAGCTGCTCCAGGCTGGGAATTTGCGTCTTAATGGCGCGCAGGACAAAGCTCAGTTCACCGCGCTGAAAAAAGCCATTGACTCGGAAACGCCCAATCCCTGGCGCGGAGATGGCCATGTTAATTTCTTTTTCCTGCTGGAATTCCTGCAACCGCTCCATACCCAAAATTTCCTTAGCCAGATTCAACACCTGACCCGGCTTCAGGGTCTCCGTCCCTAATGAAACCGCCCGCCCGTCAATTTTCATAACCGGCGGCGAGCCTACGGTGAGGTAAAGGTCAGAACCATTTTTTTCCACCATCAAGACCAGCAGATCATCTAGTACAGACATATAATTGTCCTCAGGCCACATTCATAAAGCTGTCTTTATTCTGTACCCGGCGCAGGGCATCTTCGCGGGTCACTTTGTGGGCACGGACCAGATCGGCAAGACACTGGTCGAGCGTTTGCATGCCCTGATTTTGTCCGGTCTGGATCACCGAGTACATCTGCGCCACCTTATTTTCGCGAATGAGGTTACGGATAGCCGGAGTGGCAATCATAATTTCATGCGCGGCTACCCGGCCTTTGCCGTCGGCCGTTTTAAGCAGGGTCTGAGAAACAACCGCACGCAGGGATTCTGACAGCATCGCACGTACCATATCCTTTTCCCCCCCGGGGAAGGAATCGACAATACGATCGATGGTTTTCGGCGCGGAACTGGTATGCAGCGTCGCAAACACGATATGGCCGGTTTCCGCCGCGGTCAAAGCCAGACGCATGGTCTCCAAGTCACGCAATTCGCCCACCAGAATAATATCCGGGTCTTCGCGTAAAGCTGAGCGCAGGGCATTTTCAAAGGAGTGGGTGTTGGCGCCCACCTCGCGCTGGTTGATGAGACACTTCTTGGGGGTGTGCAGGAATTCGATAGGATCTTCAATGGTAATAATATGATCAGCGCGGTTCGCATTGATATGATCCACCATCGCTGCCAACGTTGTTGATTTACCTGACCCGGTCGGCCCGGTGACCAGCACCAGCCCACGCGGTACGTTGATGATCTCCGTAAACGACTTGGGTGCATTGAGATCTTCCAGACTCAGCACCTTGGCGGGAATCGTCCGGAATGCCGCCGCGGGTCCGCGGTCCTGGTTGAACGCATTGACACGAAAACGCGCCACACCCGGCAACTCATACGCAAAGTCGATTTCCAGATTTTCTTCATACCACTTCCGCTGGGAATCATTCATGATGTCGTAAATCATGCCATGTACGGTCTTTCTGTCCTGCGCCTCCACATTGAGGGGGCGAATATCGCCGTTGATCCGCAGCATAGGCGACAAACCTGCCGAAATATGTGTGTCCGAAGCATTGTTTTTCACCGCGAAGGCGAGCAGTTCTGAAATGTCCATCATGCAACTCCCAAAATAAATGGCCCGTGATTTGGGACCAAAGGGTATTGGGCGTTACTATAGTCGACCTTGACCATTTCGCCCACGTCTGCCGGAGACCGATGCCCCTCGCCGAACGCCTAACCCATGTGCAATGTGAGCTTGCCGATCATCCGCCGCAATGTCTGCTCGCCGCCAGCAAGGGTGTCGTGGCGGAGACGTTGCGTCACGCTTATGCCCTCGGCCTCCGTCACTTCGGCGAAAACTATCTGCAGGAAGCCCTGGACAAGCAAATGGCGCTGGGAGACCTGGATGGCATCGTCTGGCACTTCATCGGCCGCATCCAGCGCAACAAGACCGCAGCAATAGCCCGGCATTTTGACTGGGTGGAAAGTGTAGACCGCCCGCTCATCGCTGAACGACTCAATACCGCGCGTGCGGGCATGGTGGCGCCGTTAAACGTGCTTATTGAGGTCGCCGTCAGTGCGGAAGACAGCAAAGGGGGTTGCGCCCCAGAAGAAGTCCCGGAATTGGCCCTCGCCATTTCCCGTTTATCCAATTTACGGTTACGCGGCCTGATGGCCCTGGTCCACCCGCAACCGGAGCAGGCGATCGCCGATTTCCGCCGGATGGCAGAACTTTTCCTTGCGCTGCAACAGACCAAGGTCCATGCCGATCTGGATACCCTCTCCATGGGTACTTCGGCGGACTATCTTCAAGCCCTGCAACACAGCGCTACCGAGATCCGTCTTGGTACCATCCTCTTCGGAGCACGTACCCAGGAGTCCTTATGATTACTCAGAATATCGTCTTCATTGGTGCTGGCAATATGGCACGCGCGCTCATCGCCGGTCTGCGGCTTGAGGGCGTTACGGGTGAGCAGATTCAGGTTCATGCCCCCAGCGTCGTGCGCCGTGATGCGCTTGCGGAAGAATTCGGCATTCGCAGCCTGCCGGCGGCGGCGCAGAGTTTGCCGACCAACAGCGTGGTCATCTATGCCGCCAAGCCGAAACAAATCTCGCCAGTGCTTGCGCTGTGGCGACAAGCTTTTGCCGATGCCGGGGTGCTCTTTCTCTCTGTCGCCGCGGGTGTCGGCAGTGCGCGCATCGCCGCCGAACTGGATGCCGGGAGCGCCATCGTGCGCGGCATGCCCAACACCCCGGCGCAAGTCGGTGCCGGAGCAACCGCCCTTTACGCCCGCGATTCGGTGAACGCCGCGCAACGTCAGACCGCCGCAGCCATCATGTCCAGCGTGGGACAGATTTACTGGCTGAATGATGAGTCGTTGATGGATGCCGTTACCGCGCTCTCCGGAAGCGGCCCTGCCTACGTCCTGCTTTTTCTGGAAGCGCTCGAAGATGCTGCCGTGCTGCAGGGCCTGGACCGGCCCACCGCCCGCGCACTCGCTTTACAGACCGTGCTCGGTACCGCGCAAATGGCCGCTGCCAGCACGCTCAGCCCGACCGAACTGCGCCATCAGGTTACCAGCCCCGGCGGCACCACGGCAGCGGGTTTGGCCGCCTGGGAAGAGCAGTTGCGGCCACTGGCGCAGCGGGCCCTGGCCGCCGCGGCCGAGCGCAGCCGCGCTCTGGACAGCCCCAAAAAGGATATACCATGACCGAACTCAGCATTATGGCAGCCCGCCTTACCAGCCTTGTCCTGACCCTGCTGTTCTGGGCCATTCTCATCCGCGCCATCCTGTCCTGGGTACAGCCCGATCCGCGCAATCCGATCGTCCAGTTCCTCGATCGGGTAACCGGCCCCATTCTTTATCCGCTACAGCGGATCATCCCACCACTGGGAGGCATTGATCTCAGCCCGTTGGTGGCCATGCTGCTCATCGAGTTGCTCAAAGGCCTGCTGGTCAATGCCATTCTCAATTTAGGCAGCTAACCTGTTTAAGGCAGACTACGGCATATGCCACCTATAGAAGCGCCGCCCCCATACCTGCGCGTACAGGGTGACGACCTGTATTTGCGCGTCCATGTACAGCCGGGTGCCAAGGCCGATGCCATCAGCGGATGCCACGGCGATGCCCTCAAAATCCGTCTGCGCGCCCGGCCCGTGGACGGCGCCGCCAATACTGCCCTTTCCGCCTTCCTCTGTGCTACCCTACGCCTCAAAGGACCGCAGATTACCCTGGTGCAGGGCGAAAGCGCGCGCGACAAAGTACTGCGTATCCGCACTGCGCCCGCAGGCGTTCAGACCCAGCTCAGAAAATATGCGGAATCCTCTCACCCACCTGCTCTCAACAGGGACGACCGATGAACACCACCACACCACACCAGACCCTTGATGCCATCCTCGAAATCTATGCCAACCCCTTCAACGATCTGATTTTTGAGGCGCAAAAGGTGCATCGGCTACACTTTGATCCGAATGCCATCCAGTGCTCCACCCTCCTGTCCATCAAGACCGGGGGTTGCTCTGAGGATTGCGGCTACTGTTCACAAAGCATCCATCACCAGACGGCGCTCAAGGCAGAAGCCCTCATGGATCTTGAGCAGGTCCGTGCGGCCGCACAGGAGGCCAAAGCCAACGGGGCCCAACGCCTGTGCATGGGGGCTGCCTGGCGCTCCCCCCACGACAAGGATATCGAAAAAGTCGCCGCTATGATTAGTGTGGTCAAAGAATATGGTCTGGAAAGCTGCGTCACCCTGGGCATGCTTAAGTCCGGGCAGGCGGAACGCTTACAGAATGCCGGCCTCGACTACTACAACCACAACCTCGATACCTCACCCGAGTTTTATGGCGAAATCATCCACACCCATAGTTATCAGGACCGCCTTAATACACTGGAGGCGGTGCGTGACGCCGGTATTAAGATTTGCAGCGGCGGTATCCTCGGCATGGGTGAATCCCGCCGTGACCGGGCGCGGATGCTGCAAGTACTGGCACAACTGCCGCAAGCCCCGGAGAGCATCCCCATCAACGCCCTGGTTCCTATCCCCGGCACCCCGCTGGAAGCGGTCGAACCCATTGATGGCTTCGAGTTTGTGCGCACTATTGCTGTCGCCCGCATACTCTTCCCCAAGGCCTATGTACGACTCTCCGCCGGGCGCGGGGCCATGAGCGATGAATTGCAGGCACTCGCCTTCCTGGCCGGCGCCAACAGCATTTTCCTTGGGGATCGTTTACTGACAACAGACAATGCCAGCATGGGCCACGATCAGGCGCTGTTCAGCCGACTAGGGCTGCACAGCAGCGAGGTCTGATCGCCCACGACAAGACGAGCCTGGGTGGGCTAGCCCCGGTTCATCTCAGGAGTGTTCACCAAAGGACAGGGGAATGGAGTAGTTCAGCATGATTTCGTCTTCACCGGGGTCCTCCTGGGCGATATATGCGTTGGAAATATGGGCGATTTTGAGCCCCAATCGCGATTGATTCGCAAACTGATAAGCCAGACTCAGCTCCAGGCGGAACTGGAAAACGCCATCCAGATATTTGCCCCGCCCCTGATTATATCCACCCATGCCAAGCACTGGCGTCAGCACCCAGTGATCCCAGGCAACATCCGAGTACAAACCGGTGTAACCCATGAAGCCGCCATTGGTATTAGCGACCATACCCCAAAGCGCGCCAATGCCGAACAACTTGGAGGCAGACTGATATTCCAGATCGATTTCGGGAAGGGTCGCATTACCTCGATGTCCGGGACCGGGTTCAACGCCTGCCGCATTAAAGGCACCGATGCCGGCACTGAAATAAGCAGGACCACCCTGAATCACATGCAACCCCGCATCCTCTGCCTGCGCCGATCCTGTCACCTGCAGACCCAGTGCAGCAGCACCCATAATCCCTGCCCAGATCCTCATATCCTGCTTCATGACTGCTCCTTATTAGAGATATGTCGGCCGCCTTGCCGACAGGAATCGTTTGCGTTATGGTATCAACCGAACGGTCAGTATGCGTTCACTCAGCATACGTGTCAAAAAAATCTGACAGATCTGGGCCACACGGACATTACGCGCAAGACCTTATGTTAAATGGGTTCTTCGCATGAACTGACATTCAGAAACAGGTCCGGAGAGTCACCCGGCTGCTTGGATTGCAACAAGGGATATATATGCGCTGGCTCAAACGCCTTTCGGTTCTGATCATCGTCATCGTCGTTGCCTTCGGCGCCTACGCCTACTTCCAGATTGCTGATTACTACCCCAACACGAACGATGCTTATGTACATGCCCATATCGTGAACGTCGCACCGCGGGTTACGGGGCATATCGTCGCTATTTATGTGCATGACAACCAGATCGTGCAGGCTGGACAGCCTTTGGTCAAAGTGGATCCGCAGGCCTATCGTTACGACCTGCAGAAAACCGAGGCCGAATTGATGCAGGCAGAGCGGCAAACCACCGCCATTCGGGCCAACATTACCAGGGCACAGGCCAAGATCAGCGCCGACCAGATCAATTACCAGAATGCCCGGCGCAACGCACAACGCGCGGAGTCATTAGCGGCGCAGAAATACCTGTCTGCGCAACAGGCAGATAATCAACTGACCGCCGCGAAAAGCGCCGGAGCGCGCTTGGCCGCTGATCAGGCCGCTCTGGCGGAAACGCGGGCACAGCAAGGGCTCAACGCCGCTCGTATCAACGCCGCCAAGGCAGCGGTCAGCACCGCGAAGATGTATCTTGCCGAGACCACCCTCTACGCGCCGATCACCGGAATCGTCAGTAAAGTAGATAATATCCATGTGGGCGACGTGGTCAATATCAATCAAGATTTGTTCCCTCTGATCGGCAATGCGGAATACTGGGTTGAAGCCAACTACAAGGAAACCGATCTTGACCGGGTGCATCCCGGTCAGACTGCAAAAGTCACCATTGATATGTACCCCAACCATAGCTTCAAAGGAAGGGTAGTGAGCCTGAGTGGTGGTGCCGGCGACGCCTTCTCACTGCTACCCCCGGAAAATGCCACGGGTAACTGGGTCAAGGTAACACAACGCGTGCCCGTGCGAGTCCTCATCACCAACCCGGATCCCAGGTTTCCGCTACGGATTGGCACCAGCGCGTCGGTCACGGTGGATACGGGTGGAGCGCCGCGCTGGGTCGAGGCGTTGCGACCGCTTCTCTGAAATCAGAGGCTAATCAGAAATCAACGTGCCCACGCCCGCGTCGGTGAATATCTCCAGCAACAGCGCATGGGGTACCCGACCATCAATGATATGCGCGGCGTGGACCCCGGCGGCCACCGCATCCAGACAGCATTGAATCTTAGGCAACATGCCGCCATAAATACGGCCATCGGCAACCATCCGATCCACCTCAACAGCCTCCAAATGCGTGCACAACTGCCCGTCCTGATCCAGCACTCCGGCGACATTGGTCATCAGAATCAGCTTCTCAGCCTTCAGCGTCGCGGCGAGGGCACCCGCCACCAAGTCTGCGTTGATATTGTAGGACTCGCCCAGGGAACCCACACCAATCGGCGCCACCACCGGAATGAATTCGCCCTGATCCAGCAATCGGATAACATCAGGGTTCACCCGCGCGACCTCGCCCACCAGACCAAGGTCCACGCCGTCGTGGCGCAAAGGACGGGCGCGCAGCAATCCACCATCCTTTCCCGTCAGTCCCACCGCGCGGCCGCCCGCCCGGTTGATGGCCTGCACGATCTCCTTGTTGACGCGCCCGCCGAGGACCATTTCCACCACTTCCATGGTGGCCGCATCAGTCACGCGCATGCCATCCACAAAACGGGTCTGCACTCCGAGGCGCTCCAGCATGGCGCCAATCTGCGGTCCGCCGCCATGCACCACCACCGGATTCATGCCCACCTGCTTCATCAGGGTCACATCGTAGGCAAACTGCTCCTGAAGATGGGCTTCGGCCATGGCATTGCCACCATACTTGATGACGATGGTACGACCATGGAAACGCTGCATATAAGGCAACGCCTCCACTAATATATGCGCCTGTAAGTGAGGATCCTTGTGCATAGAACTCATCGTGTACTCGCCATATCTACCGAAGATGCTGGAATCAGCCCACGCAAAAGAATTTCCACAATTCCGGCGTCATAACCTGCAGGATCATCGGCAAAGATAATGGGCGGATAATGACGCAGGATATCGCGGGACTGGAAAAAGAAAACATTCGCACCCAACAGCAGGGTTGCCACCAGGGCCGGGTCAAAATCTACCCGCAACTCACCCCGGGACTGACCGGTCTCAAGCACTGCGACCAGTGCCGAAAATACATCAGCAAAGCCCTGTTCGGCGAACTCTTGTGCTCTGGGCGCGCCCTTTTCGAGAATTTCCCGCCATACCAGACGCACCAATTCCGGTCGGTCTAACAGTGCCTGAAGATGACAGCGCGCAAAATGCCGGAGCACATCCACCACGGCTCCGTGGGCATTGACTGCGTCATTGAGCAACGTTCGCAAATTGTGGCTGGCATCGCGCAATACCGCAAGATAGAGCGCGTCCTTGTTGGGAAAATAATGATAGATATTGGCTTTGCTGATACCCGCCTGCACAGCGATGGCATTCATGGAGACGGCATCAAACGCCTTATCGGAGAAGAGTTTTTCAGCGGCCGCCAAAATCCGCTGTCGTCCCTCGCCTTCGATCGCCAGTGGCAAATCCTCCATGAACCCTCCTCCGCCCCCAATCTGCACGTCGCGACTGCACTTGCGCAACACCCGACCAATCGGTCAATATCCGGGCAGTGTAGCACCACCCACGGCGATTGTCCCTCCATAGACAAAGGTGGATAGTTTAGTTATCCACCATCCGTCTGCAATTTGCTATTCTAGGCGCCAAAGATTTCGGCAAAGGAAGCACACATGTTTACCCATACACCCAGCCAGGGAGACCTGTCTTTTTCTTTGTTGTTGCGAGCACTTCGCGGCATCACCTTATGGCAACCCATTCTGGTGTACGTCATCGCCGTTTTCCTGGGCATGACCGGCCTGGAACTCTTCGCGCAATGGCCTGGAGGATGGGCAGGCGCCACCATTGGGATAATCATTCTGCTGATCAGTTTTGGTGTCGGCTACCTGGGCGCTGGCGGTGTTCTACTGCACGAGGCGCGCGGCGACCCATTACCGGGGATAGCTAAAAGTCTCCGCTTTGGCATACGGGTGCTGCCGCGTCTGCTGGGGCTGCTGATTATTGAAAGTCTTTTGCTGTTGGGCATTTTTGTCGTAGAAGTGTTGGGATTTCTCGCTTGCAGAATACCGGGGGTTGGCGCGATGCTCTTTGTCCCGCTGTTCCCTGCCATCATGTTGGTAAACGCCATTGTCTTCGTCCTCGCCATTATTGTCTTCAATCTCTCCGGACCCGCTTTGTGGCACGGCGAAAGCGTAGGCAACTCACTCCGTCATACCATCGCCATCGCGCGCAATAAACCAGGTTCTATTCTGCTGATGATGTTGCTGCTCGCCGCTTTGGCAACGGTTATGGGGATTATCATCGCGGTGATTCTCTACACTGGATACAGCATGGCACTAACGGCTGCCACCCCCGTGCTGGCCGCAGAAATCAGCCGCAGTGCAGACATGTTCTGGCAAATGCTGGGGACACTGTCTGGCGACAGACTCATCGGCGGCGAAATACTTGCGCAACCGGTGGCAACGAGCACCTCCTTATATAACACGGGGCTCAGCATGGGGGTTGGTCTGGCCGGTGCGCTGGTATTTATTCTCCCCAATGTGGTGTTCCTGCTGGGTATGGCACATATCTATATTGAGGCCCTTGAACTGGTAGCACCGGAGGATGTCTAATTTCGCCATGGGAAAATGTATACGCCAACTGAAAATTGAGAAAAACCGCTGCCAGAGTTGTGGTATGCCGCTGCAGTTTGATCCCCGAGGTGGCGGGACGGAGGCCGATGGCAGCCATAGCACCCGTTACTGTAGCTACTGCTATGGGGCGGGCCAGTTCAAGGAACCGGAACTGACGCTGGACGCCATGCAGCACCGTGTCCGTCAATTGATGCGCAACCGCAATACCCCATGGTATATCCGCGCATACATGGCGCACCGCGTACCAACGCTGGCGCGCTGGCGGGGATGCAAAAAGCGTTAGTTGGAATGTCGTATTACAAAAAGCCCCCGCATGCTCATCGCTTCGGGGGCCTCTGTATGTGAAAAACCGCTCAGAGCGGGGGATTAAATCGCGGAACGGGGACGCCGGCCGCGACGGGGCTTCAGTTCCTGCATGAGCGCGTTTCCACGGTTATCCAATTCACCCAGCAGATGGCCATTATCACCCACGCGGTCACGAACTTCAGCGACAGCTGCAAGAATCTGTGCGGGCTCCCAATCAGGCACCAAACGAGAAATGCGGTCCATCAATGACCGGCGTTGTGCTTCACGCTCACGACGTGCACGCGGGTTTTCCTGCAAACTCCGTTTCTGCTGTTCGAATTTTGCCAACTGCTCACGCAGCCGCATTTCTGTCTGGCGTTGTTTCTCTTCCAAATCCGCCAGACGCTCTTCTGAGGTACGGCGGTGACGTTTTTTTGCTTGCGCTTCCATACTCGATCACTCCTTAAAATTAGGTTGCCATGGCGGAAAAAATCACCAATACGGTAATTATGTCAGCTTGTTTTTGCTTTGGCAAATACAAATGCATCGGCAAAAATATGTTCTGGATTCAATCCTGCTCCCTGTAAAGCATCGGATAAGGAAAACACCATATCAGGATGCCCACAAATATAGGCATCGATTGCGCTTGCGTCTGAAAAATCATGAATGACTTGTGCAGTAACATAACCGGTAGCTCCCAACCAGGAAGCATCCGGACGCGATACGATCCGGGTTACCCGAAAATGGTCGTGCCGCAACTGCCATTCACTCAGTAAATCCTGATAATAAAAATCTTCCGCATGACGTACACCCCAATAAAAATGGATCGGACGTACGGAGCCCTGCGCGAAGAGCGACTCGAGCATACTCTTAATAGGTGCAAAGCCGGTGCCGGTGGCGACCATCAGCAAAGGACGAGTGGATTCCTGACGAATAAAAAAGGTGCCTAACGGCCCTTCAAAACGCAGGATATCCTTTTCTTTCAAAGCACCGAAAACATGCCCGGTAAAGGCGCCGCCAGGCACTTTTTTAATGTGCAGTTCTAACAGCGTATCGTCGCCGGGTATATTGGCGAGGGAAAACCCCCGCCTGCCGCCATCTTTCAGAAGGATGTCGATGTACTGCCCAGGAAGGAACTGCAGGCGCTCTGTAGTAGGCATTTTTAGAAAGAGCGCACGCACATCAGGTGCCAAATCCACTATTTTAGCCACCCGCGATGGCAGGGTTTTAATCTGAATATCCTTGGCAGCGCCGATCTCCCGAACTTCTATGGTCACATCGGACAAGGGCATGGCCTGACAGAAGAGCGCCAACCCCGTCTCCTTCTCCACCGCCGACAACACTTTTTCTTCCACCTTCCCGTAATCCACTTCGCCACTGAGAATGCGTCCCTTGCAAGCCGCACAGGTACCATTGCGGCAACTATAGGGGATGTTGAAACCATGCCGTAGCGCGGCCTCCAGGATAGTTTCATCACTATCGCAATCCATCTCGTGGCCACTGGGTTCAATATGCAGGCGGTAAGGCATAAGCACATCCTTTCATAACAATATTAAAAAAATTTAGCGGGCATTCTAGCAGACGCGCGACATGCTGGTCCTGCTTCAGAGGTGCTCCCGGTTGAGATCATAGCGATTCACAATCCGGCAGAATAATTCCGCCGTCTGGCGCGCATCATAGAGTGCTGAATGCGCCTGCGTATGATCCCAGTCCAGACCGGCGGCCATAGCGGCCTTGGCCAGCACGGTCTCACCATAGGCCAACCCGGCCAGACTGACGGTGTCAAAGGTGCTGAAAAGATGAAAAGGATTATTTTTAACGCCCGTCCGCTTTTCTGCTGCTTTGATAAAAGACAGGTCAAAAGAGGCATTATGCCCCACAAGAATGGCACGCCGACATTGGGCAGCCTTTACAGCCGTGCGCACCGGTCTGAAGATCCCGCGCAAGGTTTCTTCCTCGGAAATCGCACCGCGCAGAGGCTGAAATGGATCAATACCCGTGAATGCCAATGCCGCCGGGTCGAGCACGGCCCCGGCAAAGGGTTGCACATGAAAGTGGTGAGCGGCTACCGGCCGTAACTGCCCCACTTCGCCGCCAATGATAATCGCAGCCACTTCCAGCAAAGCATTACGGTCAGGATCAAATCCTGCCGTTTCCACATCAACCACCACTGGCAAAAAGCCGCGAAAACGTCCGGCCAAAGCCGCCATTAGAGTATTACCCCTCAATACGTTGAGAAAAAATCAGAGCGCGCGGTGCCGCCAGCAGGACTGCGGTGGAGACACTTAAGGTTACCGACGCGGTCAACATCACCATCACTACCAATTGCATGGATACCGCAGCGAGCGGCGCCATACCCGCCAGAATCATTCCCGCCGTAATACCTGGGATGTGAATCATCCCAACACTCTTCAGGCTATCAATAGTTGGAATCAGGGAACTGCGCACAACGCTGCTATACAGGCTACGCATAGCCTGGCGATGATGAGCGCCGAGGGCCAACATAGCCAGCAGCATATCCTCGCGTTGCTCCACCTCACTGCGCAGACGGTTGAGCGCCAGCGATACCGCATTCATCGCGTTGCCAATAATCATACCACCAATGGGGACCAATGATTCGCCGCGCCAGAAGACCAACCCGGACAGGAGCATCCAGCCGAGGGTGACGGTAGTCGCCACAGTGATGCTGATCACTCCGATCCAGTAGGCGTGAGGGATACCGGCACCACGCTTACGATTAAAGCGACCGGCCATCAGGGTCATGGCCACCAGGAAGAGTACCAGCAAAAGCGGTTGGTGCTGGCGGAACAGCCAGCCCAGCAAAAACCCCATCATTCCCAATTGGACCGTCGCCCGCGCCGCGGACCAAAGCAGTTCCTTGCCTACCCCGAGACGCTGCCAGGCGGACAAAGCCCAGGCACTACCCAGGAGGCCCATTACCCCTGCTATGGTCCATGGCGAGAAGGTGCTGAAAATATTCGGTGCGACGTGGTTCATCCGCGTTTACGCGCCGCTGACAGCAGACGCCAGTCACCGGCCACAAAGCCCTCCAGAGGGCGAAAGTGCTTTTTATAGTCCATTTTCGGGCTGCTGGCGACCCAATAGCCGAGATAAAGGTGGGGCAAGCACTGCTTCCTGGTCCATTCAATCTGGCTGAGAATGGCAAAGGTGCCCAGGCCACGTTGCGGCAAATCCGGTGTGTAAAAAGTGTAGACCGCGGACACACCACTGCTCAACACATCCACCAGTGCCACCGCCAGCAGGCGCTCACCCTGCTCAAGCACCAGCAGGCGGGCCTCAACCCCACCGGTTTCGACAATCATTTCCCGGTACAGGCGATCCGCGTGCTCGTCCATGCCGCCCCCCGGATGCCGCCAGCGCTGATATTCGGCGAAGAGACGGGCGTGGGCGGCATCCCATTGCGGGGCCTGTTCACGCATTTGAATCTCCTGATTCCTCGCCCAGGTGCGGCGCTGGCTACGATCCGGCTGAAAATCGGCGACAGGAATGCGCACCGAGACACAGGCATCACACTGAGGGCACATAGGCCGATAAGCGACTGGGCCATTGCGCCGAAATCCTTTCTGCAAGAGTTGGTCATATTGGGTGCTGCCCACTCTTTCACGGGGATCGCTGAGCACCAAAAGCTCTTCCTGATCGGGTAAATAGGGGCAACGCTGCAACGCGGAAAGATAAAAGGCCATCCTTAAAACATCTCGTGCAGGGGCAGCAAAGCCCTCCAGTCGGCTTGCGGCTGCAGCGTACGCAGGTAGGCAAGCGCTTGCAGAAAATCGCTGCGGGAAACTTCGCGTGCACCCATACTTTGCAGATGTGGTGTGATGAACTGGGTATCGATCAGACCAAAGCCCCAGTGCTGGAGGTGACGCGCTAGCAGGACAAGGGCCAGTTTGGAGGCATCCGGCACCCGGCTGAACATGGACTCTCCGAAAAAGAATCCGCCGAGGGCTACGCCGTAGAGCCCGCCGACCAGGCGGTCCTGCTGATAGACTTCCATGGAATGCGCCGCTCCGGCGGCAAAAAGATCCAGATAGGCGGCCCGCACCGCCGGAGTAATCCAGGTACCGCCCTGCCCGGCACGTGGCTCCGCACAAGCATCGATGACGCCAGCAAAGTCGCTGTCCATGTGGTATTGCCAGTCCCCGTTACGGGCCGACTTGCGCAAACTGCGACTGGTGTGTATCGCCGAGGGTTCCAGAATACCGCGGGGATCGGGAGACCACCAGAGAATGGGGTCTTCCTCACCAAACCAAGGGAAGATGCCCTGCGTATAAGCCCTGAGCAGGCGCTCCCGTGATAAATCCCCACCAATGGCAACCAGGTTGCCGTCGGCCTGCTCCGGGTCGGGAAAAGGGGCTGACCGGTCATGGCTGCGCAGGAGGACCGGACGTACGCCTTCAGGGCGCAACTGCACTGCCTCCTGCCTGCATCAAAGACTAGTCCCCCGTTTTACGGTACTAATTACCGGTAACTATACCCGTTTTGCAGCGCCTGCAGGGCCGCCACCCGTGCTTCCAGACTGGGGTGCGTAGCAAACCAGCCACGCCAGCTTCCGGAAATGTAGGCTGTCGCCATGGGGTCGCGCACCACATCATGCGCCACATGCATGGCTTCCGCCCGCTGATGTAGTTTTTGCAGCGCCGAGATCATCGGACCCACGCCCACCTGCTCGGCCGCAAAGCGATCCGCTGCAAACTCCCGGCGGCGCGAAAACCAGGTAATAGGGATGAGCGCCAGGAAAGACAGGCCAATCTGCAAAACTATGGACACCATGAAAGCAATCATGGGCCGGTCGTCAAACTGTCGCGCGGCCAGCATGGAGAGCCAGAATACAAACGTATTCATCAAACCTTGCAGTAAGGTGGTACTCACCATGTCGCCATTGTATACGTGCCCCATCTCATGGGCCAGTACCGCCTGCACCTCATGGTCGCTGAGCAGATTGACCAGACCACTGCTCACCGCGACCATGCTGTGATTGCGGCCCGGTCCGGTGGCGAAAGCATTGGGCTCATCATTCCAGTACACCCAGACTTCCGGCATGCGGATGCCCAGGCGATTAGCGAGCTGTGCGACCGCGTCGTACACCAAACGCTCCTTGGCCGACTGCGGCGTATCGATGCGTTGCATCTGCAGCCCCGCGCGCGCCAGATGTTTCGACATCAGCAGCGAAATAAAGGCACCGCCAAAACCGATCACCAGCGCCCAGAGCAGATCCGCGCTGCGCACCGAAGCACGCAGATCGACACCGAAGGCCGGCAAAATAACGACGATCAAGATGGTAAAACTGATCGACAGGGTGACGAATATCAACAGGTTCGCCACCACCAACAGCAATATGCTCTTGAATGATTTCATGATACTCACGCTCCATCAGAATATCTACAATTCCTACCGCGATGAACGCACTTTCCACCCGGACATCGCGACCGCTTGCCTGTTGTTTTTTATGGCAATACGGAATCAGTCTAACATCAATATAAACACTCAGGAAGAGACAGATAGGGGCTCAGGACGGCGGCGGACCAGATCGGGGTGTAGGGCAACATACCCAGACAGGGTGCTGGTAAACGCTGTTGCAAGGTCTCCAACGTGCCTTCCGCAACCGCAGGATTCAGGGTGTTCGCCACCCATCCGGCGAAGAGCAGCCCCCGGGC